>JAADHA010000368.1 GCA_013152105.1 Oligoflexia bacterium
AGCGCGGCCAGCTCCACAGTCCCCGCTGTCGGGCCAATGATGTCAGCGGCAGCGGCAGCGTCGGCATCGACACAACAACGGAAGCCGGTCGTGGGTGTCCGCCAGCCAGGTCCCGGCGCTTCTTGCACTTGTCCACAGCCCACCGCGTCGCCATCACCGGCGGCACCGCCCAGCAGGAGACCCTCGTCGACCCACTCCGCCATATTGCCGGCCAGATCCAGGGCACCCTGGGGCGTCCGACAGCCGGGTTTCGCGCCTGCGAATCCAAAGCTCTGGTCCGCGCACCAGCCGGCACGCCAGGGGTCCCCATAGGGCTGCAAGCGCCCCTCGGGCCAGTCATCAAAGGCGTCCCCGACGCCGTCGCTGTCGACCGCCGCGGCCCCCTGACAGGCCGCGACCCAGGTCGACCGTGAGCACAGCTTGCGACCACTCGCCGCACACGCCGCGCGCGCCTGCGTCAGGCTGACAGCCGCCGGTGCCACGCCCAGCACGGCCTGTGCCCGCCCATCCACATCGACGCTGTCCTCGACCCGGTCGATCCACCCGTCCCCGACCCGCACCATGGCGCTTGGACCGCTGGGATCACGGGCCTGCACCACCTGGGGAACAGACGCGAGCGCCCGGCCATCGCTGTCCACGCTCCGCTCTCCCAGAGCCACAGCCAGGGTCGCCTCGATCAGCGCCGGATCCGCCGCACCCTCGATGACCCGTCCTTCGATGAACAGCCAGGGCGGGTCGATCACGCCACCCTTGCTGGCCTGCTCAATATCGGCCTTCACCGCATCCAAGGCAGCCTGACTGGCGCGGCAGCTCGCAAAGGCCGCGCGGTCGATGCCCAGCGCGTCCGCGTAGGCCCTCAGGTCCTGATCCGAGACGGCTGCTGGGGCGCGCAATAGCGCGTGGCGGTAGCCACGAAAGGCGTGTTGAACCGCGGCGCACTGCAAGGCGAGGGCGACCGCACAAGCGCGCTTGTTGCGGGTCCTCTTGCGTTTCTTGTTGCAACTCGCGTCCATCGGCAGGTGCTTGGTGACGAAGCGCACCCGGTCGGAAAAGCGAGGGTCGAGATCGATGAGCGTCCAGGCGAGTCGACGGGAGTCCGCGTCCTGCAGGTCGAGAAAGGCCACCGCCGTGACGGTCGCGTCCAAGGGACCGACGGAGGGGTCCTGGTCATCGACGGGGACCGGTGAGCGCTGAGCGGGGATCACAACGGGCCCGACCTGGGTCAGGGCTGTCGCCACCGCGGCGTCCGCCGGCAAGTCCAGGGTGGGTTCGGCCATGGCGGCCTGCGCTGCCTGGTCGAGGTGAAAGGCCATCAAGCGCGCGCCGACCCCCGAGGCCATGAGCGCCGTCAAGCCGATGATAAGCGCCGGCAACCAGTCTTCCACCGTTGGAAGGGCCGGTCTGCGCCTGCCCCGAGGCAACAGGACAGCAGCCAGCATGCCCCCGTGCACCGCAAGCAAGCCGATCAGCAAGGGACAGCCAAGCCCGTTCGTGGCCACCACCAGCAGCAGCGAGGCCACGACCAGGGCTGCTGTGATCGCCACCAGCCCCCCTCTGGCCTGGACCGCCCGACGGCCATGTCCCAGAGCGCCGACCAGCCACAGCATGATCACGGCATAAAGGGGCAGCCACCAGAACAGCACCGGCGCACCCGAGAAGGCCGCCGCTGACGCGGAGAGCGACGCAGCACATGGCGTCCCGGCCGCGATCAGATCGCCAAGCTGGGTGCCGTGGGTGAGCTGGATCTGGGCCGTTCCAAGCCACAGCGACAGCGCCGCCGCGCTCAGGTCGAGGGCGAGGAGGCCCAGGCCCCACGAGAGGTCCAGGGCGCGAGCAGGAGGATTCTGGCTGGTCACGCCACGCGAGCTAATCAGAAAACGCCGCAGTGGCCTCGCCAAGCAAGGCGCGCCGAGCCAACACCCACCGAGAAAAGCATGGACAGGCCCGTCCTTCAGATTCGCGGCGCACGCACCCACAACCTGCACGACATGGACCTCGACCTGCCCCTGCGCGGCCTGACGGTCCTGGTGGGGCGCAGCGGCTCGGGAAAATCATCCCTCGCGCTGCACACCATCCACGCGGCCTCCCGAGCCCGGCTCGCCCTGGCGCTCGGGCTGCCTGGCGGCCAGGACCCGGTGGACGTCGACCAGATCAACGGCTTGCCGCTCACCCTCGCGGTCGAGCCCCCCCGCTCGCTCCGGCCCAGCCTCCGCGTCATCGATCTCCTCGGCCTGGCCGACACCGTCGGGGCCGTCGGCCTGGCCACCGGCGCGGTCCACTGCCCGGCCTGCGGACGGCGACTGGCTCTGCACACCGTGGACCAGATCGTCGACGCGCTCGCGCAACTACCCCTGGGACATCGCCTGACGATCCTGGCCCCACTGTCGGCGCGCACCGACGACGCCGATCAGAACAGCAAGGTGGTGCGACTGGTCCACGAAGTCGGCCGCCAGGGCTTTGCCCGTGTCCGACTCGACGGCACCATTCATCGGGTCGACGACGTGCCCATCATCGACGCCCGCATCGGCCATGATCTAGACGTAGTAGTGGACCGGCTGCGGGTCCGAGAGGATCAGCGCGATCGCCTCGAAGAAGCAGTTGGAACTGCACTGACCGCGGGTCGCGGTCGCGTCCTGGCGTTGGTCCAGCCCGACGCGGACACCACCACGCTGCACGCCTGGGCACAGCGCCCATGGTGCCCACACCACCCGACGCGGCTGGACCCACCCCAGGCCGGCTGGCTGGCTGGCCGGCCTGGGGCACGCTGCCGGACGTGCCAGGGTCAAGGCTCACGCAATGAGGAATCCGGCGGTGCTCCTTGTGAAGACTGCCAGGGCAGCGGCCTGCGGCCCGAGGTCGCACACTTCCGGGTCGGTCCAGACGACACACCCTGGCCAAGGCTGCTCGCCCAGCCCCTCGGCCACGCCCTGGCCAGCCTGTGTGCCTCCGCCACGGCACCGGCGCTCCGACCTCTCCAAGAGCGCCTGGAGCGCCACCGGAAAGAGGCGGATTCCCTGGGCCTGCTGGACCTGCCCCTGGGCAGACAGTTCGCTGACCTGGCATCGGGCGAGGTGGCCAGATTGCGCCTGCTGGCCGGCATGCTGACCGCCAGAGATCTGCCAGGCGCGCTGCTGATCGTCGATGAGCCCACGGCGGGCCTGGACGACCCGACCGCAAGGCGCCTCATCGACCGGCTGGTAGCGACGAGCGCCACCCTGCCCGTGCTGGCGATCGACCATCGCCGAGACCTGGTGCTCCGAGCCGACCATGCCGTGTGTTTCGGCCCCGGCGCGGGCCACCACGGTGGCCGAGTCTGCTGGGAGGGACCGGGGCTTGAGCTACCCGAGGAGCTTCTCCCCTCCCCTGTGGCGCCTTCCCTCCCGGCCAGCACCCCGGCCGGCCCCGCCCTGCGGCTGGAAGGCGCCCACGGTCGCTGCCTGGCGAGGGCAGGCTCAAAGGGAGTCAGCGCCTCATTCCCGCGAGGCCGCCTCACGGTGGTCACGGGCCCATCTGGCAGCGGCAAGTCGACCTTGCTGATCGACACCTTGGTTCCGGCGGTGCGCAAGGCCCTGGGATTGGTCGCTCCGCCTCCCCTGCCCCACGACGGAGTGGCCGGACTCGAGGGGATCACCCAGGTCCTCACCTTCGACCGCAGCCCACTGGGGCACAACCGCGCGTCCTGTGTCGTGACCGCCATCGGTGCCTGGGCGGCGCTGCGCGAATTGCTGGCCGCGACAAGAGACGCCCGGATGCTGGGCTTCTCACCGGCTCGTTTTCGCCTGGACCGCCCCGGTGGTCGCTGCGAGGCTTGCCAGGGAACGGGCCTGCACCGCGTCGTGGTCGGCGTCCAGTCCGGGCTGTCCCAGGCTTCCGCCGTCGACGCTTGCCCCGCCTGCCAGGGGGCCCGCTTTCAACAGGACACGCTGCGCGTGCGCCTGAAGGGACGCACCGTGCGCGGCCTGCTGGGCTGTGATGTCGAGCAAGCCTGCCAGCTCTTTGCGCACCACCGCCGCCTGGGACCGCCCCTGATGTCCGCCGAGCGGGTCGGCCTGGGCTACCTGCCCCTGGGCCAGGCCAGCGCCACCCTGTCTGGAGGCGAAGCCCAGCGCCTGCGACTGGCGCGTGCCTTGGCCAGCGCAGGCAGCATCGGAGGGGCCAGAGCCCGACACCTCGACGACCGGCTGATCGTGGTGGACGCGCCCACGACGGGTCTGCACCCAGCCGACATCGCGCGAGTCGTGGCTGTGCTGCGGCAGTTGGCCGATCGCGGGGCCACCGTGGTGGTGGCGACGGTCGAGCCCGCGCTGCTGGCGGCCGCGGACGCCGCGATCGTGCTCAGCCGGCCGTCGGCTGATCCAGCAGTTCTTTGAGCTCGCCGGACTGGTGCATCTGCATCAGAATGTCCGAGCCACCAATGAATTCGCCGCGGACGTAGACCTGGGGGAGGGTCGGCCACTGGCTGAATTCCTTGATGCCCTGGCGAACTTGGGGATCAGAGAGCACATCGAAGTGCGCCATGTCCACGCCATAGCTGCTGAGGACCCCGGCGGCGTTGGCCGAGAAGCCACACATCGGCGCGGTCGGTGTCCCCTTCATGAACAGCACCACGGGCTTGCTCTTCACGAACTCAGCGAGGAACTCGCCGACCGGAGCGTCACCGCGCAGGCTGGCCGGTTCTGGTGCGGCTGCCGGCCCGGGCGCGGCACTTGCCGAGGGCGAAGGCGAGGCGGGGCGCGACGCGGTGGCACCGTTACCGACAACGGGCAGCTTGCGCTTGATTTTGTTGAAGATGCTCATGAGAAGTCCTCTGGAGATTCGGGGTGGCAGCCCCTAACGCAGGGCCCCAGCGTCGAAACCCCTGGCACCCCGACCCACACCACTCGACCATGGTCTACGCTTCGGGCAACCCGCTCCAGAGCCATCTCATCAGCCCTCTCTACCCCCTCCTGATCGTGATCTCGGTGTTTTGCGCCGTCCTCCCGATGGTATGCCTGCTCGGTCTGGTGTGGTGGCTGGACCGCTATGACCGCGAGCCCGTCTGGTTGATCGGCCTCACCTTCGCGTGGGGAGCCCTGGGGGCGACCCTGCTGAGCCTGGTCGGCAACACCACCGCCCTGTTCGGCCTGACGTCCATCCTGGGCCAGGCTTCCGCCAGCACCCTGACGCCCGTGATCGTCGCCCCGCTGGTGGAAGAGCCCACCAAGGCCCTGGTACTCCTGCTGCTGCTGATGTCCCGGCACTTCGACAACACCACCGACGGCTTTGTGTACGGCGCCGCGGCCGGGCTGGGCTTTGGGATGACCGAGAACCTGCTCTATTTCTGGCAGGTCGCTTCACTGACGAACTGGGACCCCAGCCAGGGTCTCCGGGCCTGGGCCGGCACCGTGGCCCTGCGCACCTGCTACAGCGCCATGCTCCACGCCTCGGCCACCGCGGTGGTTGGCGCCTCGCTGGGACTGGTTCGCTTTCGATCCTGGCCGCAGCGCGTCGTCGTGGTCCCCCTCGGCTTCGCCCTGGCCGTGGGCATGCACGGGCTCTGGAACGGGCTCATCACCGCGGACCAGGCGAACTTCGGCGGGGACAGCACGCTCACCTCGCTCGACCTGGTGATCTTTCCAGTAGAAGTCCTGGCCATCTTCGCGGCCTTTCAGCTTGCCCTGTGGGTCGAACACCGCGACATCCACCGTGAGCTGCTCGGCGAAGCCCAGACCGGCGCCATCCCGGAAGAACACGTCGTACACCTCGCCCACTATCTCCGGCGTTCACGCCGAGACTGGGCACCGCCGGGGGTCCCCCGCGCCACCTATATTCGCACCGCCACCCGGCTGGCTTTTCGCCTCCGGCAACGCCGCCTGCGACCCGATGACTCCTTCTACCAGGAAGAGGTCGAGCGACTTCGCCGCGAAGTGCGGGGTCTCTTGAACGCGCCAGCTCAGCGCTGACCGTCTCCGCCCACCGTCAACCCGCGGGCTGTTCACCCGTCACCCGGACCTCGGCCTGGGGCGGTTCGGCCCAGACGGTCACCGAGTGGGTGGCCGTCAAGCCTTGGTCATCGCGAGCAAGGATCACCAGCAGGTTGGCCCCAGGATCCAGCGGCTGCTCGACCGAGAAGGGCAAGGTCTTCTCTCCGTGCCCACCGCCCCGGTAGAAGACCTTGTCGTCGCCGTGAAAGATCATCAGGTCTCGCAAGCCATGGTCATCGGTCACCACGCCGCTAACGGTCACGCTGGCCTGGCTGGTCTTGCCAGCCGGTGCGCGGGTGACCTGGATCTGCGGAGGCTGGCGCAGCCCGCCCTGGAAAGCCTGCCCGGGCTTGAGCTGGAGGGTCTCCTTGAGCTGGAAGAACTCGTAGAAACCGCCTCGTTGGACGCTGGCGTAGTCATAGGCGCGATTGTCACCGACCTGCAGATCGACCTTCCAGATGCCGTCCTGTGCCCCCTCGCGCAGCTCAAAGCTCACGCGACCGGTGTACGAGGCGCCCGGTTCCAACACGCGCCCGCAGCCCGCGCTGTCCGGCTCGCAGGGCTGACCGGCCGCATCGACCGGATCACCCACTTCGATGTTCCCCACGCGAAGGTCCACCGCGCCACCCGAACGATTGTGCAGGCGGGCAAAGGCTTCGCGCGTGGGGCCCTTGCCGATATTGGTCAGCGTGATCTCCAGATCGACGGTCTCGCCGAGCTGCGGAATCCCGTCGCCGTTCCCCTGACTGTCGCCGGAACCATCGTCGACAAGCCGGATATCGTACTCCAGGCGTGGCAGATCATGGCCCTGGGTGCTGACCTGCCCATCCACCGTCTCCAGCTTGTCGGTGTCCGGGGTCCGCAGGTCCAAGGACACCGGCGAGATCTCGGTTGGGTAGCCATCTGGAAGGCTGACCCGAACCTGCGCGGTGCGACTCTGGCCCGGATCGAGGGCTCCATAGTAGAACTCGCGGTGGTCCAGGTAGGGGTTGTCCGACAGAGACACAGCCGAGAGCTGGTAGATGGGCTCTTCACCCGTGTTGGTGACGATCAGGCTGATGTCTTCCGGCACGCCAGCGACCAGCTTGTGGTCGTCCCCCAGGTCCCACTCCACGTCGATCTGCGGCGCGCTGGGGAGCGGTCCGGGCGACCAGTCCAGCCCCAGGTCACGGAAGGCGGCGATGATGCGGTCCTGTTCAAGAGCCGATCTGTCCTTGATGACGCGACCCGCCGCCGCGAGCACATCGGGTCGCCTGGAGCCCGTCGCGGTCAGCAGCACCCGCCTGGCCAACACGACCTCGAGATCCTGCTGTGGATCCACCGAGCCCGCGTCATTGCGCTGGCGAAGATAGCGCAAGCTCCAGGTCGGCTTGTGATCATCCGGATCCCGTCGACTCAGGACATGGTCGAGGTCCGCCTCGCGGTCCACCCACTGCCGCCAGTACAAGGAGATGAGCGGATTCTGGTCGTCGTCACCCTCGACCGCTGGCTCGACGATGGCCGGCTTGAGTTCGATGTCGGGAGGGATTCCCACCGACTGGATGCTCTGGTCACCCGGGGTGAGGTACTTGGCCACGGTCAGCTTCAGGCGGCTGCCGTCGTCGTGGTTGTAGAGGTTCTGGACCGAGCCCTTGCCGAAGGTGCGCTCGCCCATGATGACCGCGCGGTCCTGGTTGCGCAGCGCGCCGGCCACGATCTCCGAGGCGCTGGCGCTGTTTCCGTTGACCAGAACCGCGATGGGGTAGTCGGGGGCCGTCCCAGGCCGATTGGCCCGCTGTTCTTCCCGTCGTCCCGTGCCGCCATCCACCGTCGAGACGATCACGCCGTCCGTCAGGAAGGTGTCACTGACGTTGACCGCTTCGTTGAGGAAGCCTCCGGGGTTGCCCCGCAGGTCCAAGACCAGACCGCGAAGTGGGCTGCCCGATTCCCGCTGGAAGCGCGCCAACTGGTCGGCCAGATCGGTGCTGACCCCCTGGTGGAAGCTCTTGATCCGCACATAGCCGACGTTCCCTTCAAGCAGCTTGCCCTCGACCGGATCGAGCTTGATCGTGTCCCGGATGATCGTGTAGGGCCGCGGCTGGCTGAAGCCCTTGCGCATCACCATGATGGTCACGGGATCGCCCTTGCGACCGCGCAGTTTGCCCACCGCGTCGTTGAGGTCCATGTTGATCGTCGACTCGCCGTCGATGCGGAAGATCTGGTCCTCGGCCTTCAGACCAGCGCGCGAGGCCGGCGTGTCCGCGATGGGCTGCTTGACGGTCAGGCGGCCGTCCTGGAGCGTGATCTCGATGCCCAGTCCTCCGAACTCGCCCTTGTTGTCGACGTCCATCTCTTCCGCCACAGCCGGAGGCATCAGCACGGTGTGGGGATCGAGGGTCGAGAGCGCGCCGTTGATGAAGGTGTACTCGATGTCGCGGCGATCGATGTCGTCCGTGAGGTGTTCGTCGAGGATGGCGGCGACCGCGCGAAGCTGTGCCCCCATCGCCGCCAGGCTGTCGAGGTCTCCGACCTGCAGCACCGTCGTGAAGTCGCCCACCGAGACGTTCAACCGATGCCCACCGGGCTTGCGTTGGAACATCACCTGCGGCACCTTTCGCTCGACCCGGTCCAGCGCGCCCTCGAACATGGCCTCGGGGTCCAGGCGATCGCGCTCCACGTAGCGACTCTCCAGCCAGTAGCTGTCGCGCTCCAGGATCGGCAGTGAAGCCAGGTGGTAGTCCGCCTTGCCTAGGCCCAGGTCCGCCGCCACAGCGGTACCGGCGCCCCCGTCGCGCCCTTCTCCAACGACCGCTGCGGCCAGGTGATAGCCACCTACACCGACGGGAATCGCCAGTCCGAGGACCACAAGATGCTTCAACAGATCAGGCATGGGGGATCCTCAACACGGAGCCAGAGGGCAGCAGCCAGAGGGCAGGAGAGTGCAGTGATCCTCGGAACAGTCGGCTGACCGCTTCGGCAACACCGCTCTACTAGACTACAGCCCCTTTCGGGCACAGGCCAGTCCTTCACAGCGCAAGACGAGCCCCGACATCATCGCTGCCCCGATCCGCCCATCGCGATAGTCGGCCTGGACGCAAGCCCGGAAGGATCGATGGCCCTGAAGATCACATGCCCCCACTGCGGCAAGATCCGACGGCTCTCCCAGCCCTACCCGCTGCCCGGCGCAGAACTTCAATGCGACGGCTGCGGGCGAAGCCTCGCGATCACCTATCCGCCCGATATGGTTGATCGAATGCGTCAGACTGGGGTCCGCTTCCACGACCCTTTCGACACCGCTGACACCGCGGACGCGGACGCTGCCGACGCTGCCGAGGCCGCGGATTCCAACCAGACTGCGCCGCCGCCACCGCCAAGATCGCCCGCGCCGCTCCAGCGCCCAGAGACCATCGACCGAACCCAGATCGAGCGTCCCAGAGTCGGACCCACAGACCCAACACAACGTGCCGGTGCGCGGCCTGCCAACGGCCCTCCGGCGCCACCGACGGTTCGCAGCGCGTCTCCCAATCCAGACGGCACCGCCGCGATGGACCAAGGGCTCGCGCCCCGCAGCCGTCCACCCAGCAAGCCTCGCAAGCCGCGCA
>JAADHA010000302.1 GCA_013152105.1 Oligoflexia bacterium
CGCGACCGGCTTCTCGCTGGCGTCGGCCCTGCGCCTGCAGGATGACGCCTGGTTCGACGGCTTGTGGGGCACCACCCGCCTGTTCGGAGGCTGGACCGGCGGCAGCTTTGCGCTGGGCGGCGACCTGGGCAACGCCATCATGTTGGCGATGCTGACGGCCCCGCCACTGCCGTCGCCGCAGCCCTCGCCGCAGCCCTCGCCGCAGCCCTCGCCAGATCCTCAGGCAGTCGTCACACCGTAGGGTCTCGCGATGCGGTAAGGTGTAGCTGTTTCGCGCTCTCCCTGAGGTCACCATGGGCGATAAGCTTCAGCAGACCAGCACTCCTTCAGGTCCCTCGACTCAGACGCCGCCTCAGCAGTCGACGCCGCAGCCAGATGCCCAGGACCAGGTCGGGAATGCCTTCATCCAGCAGCAGACCGGTCCCATGACCTACGACGCCGCGTTGGGGGACTTTCTGGGCCCCAAGCTGTACGACGCCCTGTCCAAGCAGCTCACGGACGCCAAGCTGCTCGGCCACGCACAGTCGGCGGTCGGTAGCGCCACAACGGCCCTGAACACCTACTTGCAGGGCAACGTAGAGGCGACCGACCAACAGGCTGCTGCCGCCTTCGTCAAGGCCCTGGATGCTGAACTGAAGAAGGGCGCCGCCCAATTCCTCAAAGAGTCTGATCTGGGCGACGCCCTGCGGGGCTGGGTCGACGAGCACCCACTCAGCCTGGCCACGGCGGCGGTGGCTGGGGCGGCTGCCTACATCCTGACCAACCAGGACCTGCCGCTCATCCAGACCAGCAAGAGCTTGGGGGGGGGACACTCGGTCTTTGGCGGGGTTGACCCCGGCCGCACGCTGGACCTCGCCCTGGAACAGGTGCGGGTGGGCTACCGATACCAGTCTGCGGGTACAAAAGCCGAGCTGATGGGGGACTACTTCGGTAGCGACGGTGGCTACCAGCTCACGGGTAGCCTCCAACAGGACCTGGGCGCCTATGGCGCGATGAACGCCAGTGGCCTGCACTCCGAACGATCGGGGGCGACCAAGGACCGCTTGGACCTGGGCTACCACAACGACGCCCTGGCCGCGAACGCCTACTACCAGCGTGACCGAACGGCCGAGTCCGACCTCACCACCTTGGGCGGGCGCCTGGCGAACGTGGCGGCGCCGGATCAGCTCCAGGCCTATGTTCGTGGAGAAGCCCGCTCGGACGGATCATGGGAAGGCGCGGGCGGTATCTCCAAGCAGGTCAAGGACTGGGGCTGGGGTGTCGAGGGCTACGCCAACCAGAACGCCCAGGGGGTCAATGACTCGGGTGTTCGCGCGGCGCTGCACTTCAATTTCTAGGAGCCGTCGGGGAAGCTCTCCCGTCGCCGGCTCGCTGGTCCACCCTCGCTCCCAAGCAAAGAGCCCGCCCCGGTCTCCCGGAGCGGGCTCTGTTGGTTGGGTCTCTACGGGTTCGATGCCCGCAGAGGGGGGCTCACATCATGCCGCCCATTCCACCCATTCCACCCATGCCGCCCATTCCACCCATGCCGCCCATGTCGCCGCCACCGCCACCAGCGGGCGCGGCCTTTTCGGGCTTCTGGGCGATCACGACTTCGGTGGTCAGCAGCAGGCCGGCGACCGATGCGGCGTTTTGCAGGGCGCAGCGCACGACCTTGGTCGGGTCGATGACGCCCATCTCGAACATATCGCCATAGGCTTCGGTCGCGGCGTTGAAGCCAAAGGCGCCCTTGCCGTGCTTGACCTTGTCGACGACCAGGCTTCCGTCTACGCCGGCGTTGGCTGCGATGTCGTAGATCGGGGCCTGGATCGCGTCGCGGATGATGCGCACGCCGAAGGCGGCGTCACCATCCAGGTCGATGGCGTCCAAGGCGTCCAAGGCGCGGATCAGGGCGGTACCGCCACCGGCCACGACGCCTTCTTCGACCGCGGCGCGGGTCGCGTTGAGGGCGTCCTCGACCCGAGCCTTCTTCTCCTTCATCTCGATCTCGGAGGCGGCGCCCACGTGAACGACAGCCACGCCGCCGATCAGCTTGGCCAGGCGCTCTTGGAGCTTCTCGCGGTCGTAGTCGCTGGTGGTGTCGGCCATGCGGGCCCGGATCTGCTTGACCCGACCGCGCACCGCGTCGCGAGAACCCGCGCCGTCGATGATGGTCGTGTTGTCCTTGGTGACGACGATGCGGCGAGCCTTGCCCAGGTCGCTGAGCTCGGCGCTCTCCAGCTTGAGACCCAGGTCCTCCATCAGGGGCTTGCCGCCCGTCAGGATGCCGATGTCTTCGAGCATCGCCTTGCGACGGTCACCGAAGCCCGGCGCCTTGACGGCCACGACGTTCATATTGCCGCGCAGCTTGTTGACCACCAGGGTCGCCAGGGCGTCGCCGTCGATGTCCTCGGCCAGGATCAGCAGGGGCTTGCCAGCGCCGTGGATCTTCTCCAGCAGGGGGAGCAGGTCCTTCATATTGCTGATCTTCTTCTCGTGGATGAGGATCAGGGCGTCGTCGAGGACCGCTTCCATGCGGTCGGGGTCGGTGACGAAGTAGGGGGACAGGTAGCCGCGGTCGAACTGCATGCCCTCGACGATGTCGAGATCAGTCTCCAGGCCCTTGGCTTCTTCTACGGTGACGACGCCGTCACGCCCGACCTTGTCCATGGCGGTCGCGATCATGTCACCGATCTCGGTGTCGCCGTTGGCGGAGATGGTCGCCACCTTGGCGATGTCATCCTTGGACGTGCAAGGCTTGCTGATCGTGCTCAGGTGCGCGACGACCGCGCTGACGGCCTGGTCGATGCCCAGCTTGAGTTCCATCGGGTCGCTACCCGCGGCGACCAGCTTGGCGCCGTGACGGTAGATGGCCTGAGCCAGCACCGTCGCGGTGGTCGTGCCGTCGCCGGCCACGTCGTTGGTCTTGGAAGCCACTTCCTTGACCATCTGCGCGCCGATGTTCTGGAACTTGTCCTTGAGTTCGATCTCTTTGGCGACGGTCACGCCGTCCTTGGTGACGGTGGGAGCGCCCCAGCTCTTCTCGAGCACGACGTTGCGGCCCTTGGGACCGAGGGTGACCTTGACGGCGTTGGTGAGGGTGTCGATGCCCTTCGCGATCTGGGTCCATGCGGTGTCACGGAACTGAATGTCCTTGGCGGCCATGGTGGTTTCTCCTGGGGCGCGGTTGGCCCCGGTCTAGTGATTGCGGCGTGCTGTGGTTCAGCAGCCAGGCAGAAGAGAGGTGGCGCGAGCAGGTCGCTCGTGATGGATGGAGACGGGTTCAGTGCTCGATGACTGCCAGCACGTCCTGTTCGCGGAGGATGATGTGCTCGACGCCGTCCAGCTTGACTTCGTCGCCGGTGTACTTGCCGAACAGCACGTGATCACCGGCTGCCAGCGTCATCGTGTGGATCTTGCCGTCCTTGGCGACGCGGCCGGAGCCAACGGCGATGACCTGTGCTTCCATCGGCTTTTCCTTGGCAGCGTCGGGGATGATGAGGCCAGAGGACGTCTTCTCTTCGGCGTCAACGCGCTTGACGAGAACACGATCGTAGAGGGGGCGGAGCTTCATGATTCAGATCTCCTGAAGATCAAGTGGTGGAGGGGAGGGGGTGCGCGGGCGGGCCGAGAGGCGGCCGCGTGGCCGACACGACCCAGCAGATTTGGGCTTCTGCTTGTCGCAGGCCGGGAGTAGGCACGCGGATCGAGCGCGTCAAGCGCCTGGGCTGCGAAAACGACGGACCGCCGAGCCACGAGGACTCGGCGGTCGAAGTTGTCAGCAGTACCGCACCCGACGAGATGCCGGGCCGGCGCCGGTCCGCCCCCACGCCCCGACAGAACAGGGCACGGACGTCTGGGTTTAAGGGCGTGGGCTTGGACATCTGGTGGTGTTGCAGACTTCGTGCCAGTTCCATGTAGTGAATGATTACAGTGGTTTGTTGGCTGTCTTCTCCGCTCCATGCTCAAGGAGCGCGACATCTGGGTCACGGTCCGAGCCCCACCTCGACCTTCATCTCCTGGTGCCATCCTGCTGCCTTGCCCTTGTCGCCAAAGGGACCGCGATTACCCTTGCCGCGACACCGCCGGTGCCACTTGCACTGGCTTCGTAGCGTCTCAATCGACGCGCTTCTACGCAGCTCTACTCACCGCACGAACCGCACCCGTCACGCTTCGCGCTGGCGGCCCCTCGGAGGACTCCCCATGGGCAAGATCATCGGCATTGACCTCGGCACGACCAACTCCGTTGTGTCTGTCATGGAAGGCGACGCTCCCACCGTCATCGTCAACGAAGAGGGCGGCCGGACCACACCCTCTGTGGTTGGCTTCACCAAGGACGGTGACCGCCTGGTCGGCGCGGTCGCCAAGCGCCAGGCCATCACCAACTCCAGCCGCACGGTCGCCTCGATCAAGCGCTTCATGGGACGTCGCTTCGACGAAGTCAAGGATGAACTCGGACGGATCTCCTTCGACGTGACCCGCGGTCCGGACGGCCTGCCCCGCGTGAAGATCGATGACAAGCAGTACAGCCCGCCCGAGATCTCGGCGATGGTGCTCCAGAAGCTCAAGCGCGAAGCCGAGCGCTACCTGGGGCAGCCGGTGACCGACGCCGTGATCACGGTCCCGGCCTACTTCAACGACTCTCAGCGCCAGGCCACCAAGGACGCCGGCAAGATCGCGGGGCTCGAAGTCAAGCGCATCATCAACGAGCCGACGGCCGCCGCCCTGGCCTACGGCCTGGACAAGAAGGAAGATCAGATCATCGCGGTCTACGACTTTGGTGGTGGTACCTTTGATATCTCCATCCTGGAGGTGGGCGAGGGCGTGGTCGAGGTCAAGTCGACCAACGGCGACACCCACCTTGGCGGCGACGATGTGGACCACGTGTTGATCGACTGGATGGTCGCCGAATTCAAGAAGGAACACGGCGTCGACATCAGCAAGGACCGCATGGTCATGCAGCGTCTGAAGGACGCGGCCGAAAAGGCCAAGATCGAGCTGTCCACCGCCCAGTCCAGCGAGATCAACCTTCCCTTCCTGACCGCCGATGCCTCGGGCCCCAAGCACTTCGTGGCGACCCTGTCGCGGGCCAAGTTCGAGCAGATGATCGAGCCCACCATCAACCGCACCATGGACCCCTGCCGCCAAGCGCTCAAGGACGCCAAGATCAGCGCCAGCGACATCGACGAGATCCTGATGGTCGGTGGCTCGACCCGCATCCCCGCGGTTCGCGAGCACGTCAAGAAGCTGTTCGGAAAGGACCCCAACCACTCCGTCAACCCCGATGAAGTCGTGGCCGTGGGTGCGGCCATTCAGGGCGGCGTGCTGTCCGGCGACGTCAAGGACCTGCTGCTCTTGGACGTGACGCCCCTCAGCCTGGGCATCGAGACCCTGGGTGGGGTGAACACGGTCCTGATCCCGCGGAACACGACCATCCCGGCCAAGAAGTCCGAGATCTTCAGCACGGCGGCCGACAGCCAGACCGCGGTCGATGTCCACGTCTACCAGGGCGAACGTCCCATGGCGAAGGACAACCGGATGCTCGGGACCTTCCGCTTGGACGGCATCCCCAGCGCCGCTCGAGGGGTACCGCAGATCGAGGTCACCTTCGACATCGACGCCAACGGCATCCTCAACGTCACCGCCAAGGACAAGGCCACCAGCAAGGAACAGAAGATCACCATCACCAGCAGCAGCGGTCTGTCCAAGGAAGAAGTCGAGAAGCTGGTGAAGGACGCCGAGGCGCACGAATCCGATGACAAGGCCCGTCGCGACGTGATCGAGGCCCGCAACCAACTGGACACGGGTGTGTACCAGACCGAGAAGCTCCTGGCCGAACACCGCGACAAGCTCCCCAGCGCGCAGATCACCGATGTGGAAGAAGCCCTGGCGGCCGCGAAGGAAGCCCTGGACTCGGATGATGCCGATGCGATCAAGGCGGCCAACGAACGCCTCAACGCAGCCAGTCACAAGCTGGCCGAGGCGGCATACCAGGGCGCGGATGAGGCGGGTGCCTCGGCCAGCGCGGAACCGGCCGACGACGGTGCCGCCAAGGGTGGCGACGACGACATCATCGACGCGGAATACGAGGAAGCCGACGAAGCCTGAGTCTCATTCGCCACCGCAAGCGGCGGTGGTTCAATCCCCGCGCCCGGAGGACGCCTTGGCCCCTTCGGGCGTCGGTGTGCCCGGGTGACCGGGCTGGAGGGCCAGCAGCATGTCGCCTCCCCGCGACTACTACACGGTGCTCGGCGTTGGCCGGGACGCCAGCGATGTGGAGATCAAGAAGTCCTACCGCAAGCTGGCGATGAAGTACCACCCGGACCGAAATCCCGACGACCCCCAGGCTGAGAACCAGTTCAAGGAAGCCAGCGAAGCCTACTCGGTGCTGTCTGATGCAGAGAAGCGGGCGACCTATGACCGCTTCGGTCATGCGGGTCTCCGAGGCGCTGGCGTAGACCCGGGCTTTGCCAACGCCGAAGAGATCTTCAGCCAGTTCTCGGATATGTTCGGGGACCTGTTCGGCTTTGGTGGGGGTGGTCGCGGACGGGGTCGATCTCGCGGTCCCCAGCTTCGCCGAGGCGCGGACACCGCCTATTCGCTGGAGCTCGAATTTCTAGAGGCCGTGCATGGCGTGACCCGCGAGATCACCGTGCCGCGGTACGCCGTGTGTGGGACCTGCTCCGGCAGCGGCGCCGAGCCGGGGACCCAGCCCAGCGCCTGCAGCACTTGCGGCGGCGTGGGGCAGGTCATCCAGGGCCACGGCTTTCTGCGGATCCGCACGGTCTGTCCCGGCTGTGGGGGGCGTGGCAAGGTCGTGACCAGCCCTTGTAAGGAATGCGAGGGAGTCGGTCGCACCCGCGTCACGGACAGTCTGTCGGTCACGGTCCCACCCGGGGTGGACTCCGGCTTGCAGTTGCGACTGAGCGGGCGCGGCGACGAGGGTGACCCGGGCGCCCCGCCTGGAGACCTCTACGTCCACATCAACGTCGCCGACCACGAACGCTTCCGCCGCAACGGCGTGGACATCGTCGTCGAGGTGCCGATCAGCTACCCCCAGGCCTGCTTGGGCGCGACCCTGAAGGTGCCGACCGTCGATGACGAAGAAGAACTGGAGATCCCGGCGGGGACCCCCTCGGGCAAGGTCTTCACCCTCAAGGGCAAGGGCGTACCTCGCCTGGGTCGGCGAGGCGGTCGCGGAGATCACCATGTGCAGGTGGTGGTCGCGGTGCCCAAGAAGCTCAGCGAAGAAGAGGAAGAGATCATTCGAAAGCTGGCAGAGCTGCAGGATGAACGGGTCGCTGAGAAGGGCTTCTGGAAGGAATTCCTCGGTCGCTTCTCTAGCTGAGCGGCGCCCGGAACCTCACACGACCAGAGACCGACGATGGATGAACAGCTCTCAGTTGCCGAAGTCGAGGCCCGAATCGCCCAGGTGCAGCCCACGGTGGTCGCGATCCGAAGCGAGGTCGGCCGCCTGCTGGTCGGTCAGCGGCACATGGTCGACAGCCTGCTGGTCAGCCTGTTGGGCAACGGCCATGTGCTGCTCGAGGGCGTGCCGGGGCTGGCCAAGACCACGGCGGTTCATGCCTTTGCCCAGGCCATGAACCTGGATTTTCAGCGCATTCAGTTCACCCCCGACCTGCTGCCGGCTGATCTGCTCGGGACCCAGGTCTACAACCCCAAGGACGGTGGCTTCACGACGCACAAGGGCCCGCTCTTCGCCAACATCATCCTGGCGGACGAGATCAACCGTGCCCCGGCCAAGGTCCAGAGCGCCCTGCTCCAGGCCATGCAGGAACGCCAGATCACCCTGGCCGATCGCACCTGGCCGCTGCCTTTGCCCTTCCTGGTGCTGGCCACCCAGAACCCGATCGAGCAAGAGGGCACCTACCAACTCCCCGAAGCCCAGGCCGACCGCTTTCTGCTCAAGGTCGTCGTCGGCTACCCCACCAAGGCCGAAGAGCGCGAGATCCTGCTGCGATCGACCCGCCCGCCGGACCCGGTCCAGCCGGTCGCTGACGTGGCCGCCATCCTGGCCGCCCAGGACGTGGTGCGCCTGGTCCGCATGGAATCGGTCGTGGCGGACTACATCGTCGACCTGGTGCATGCGACGCGCGACCCCGGCTCGCTGCCAGGGGGCAAAGAGATCGCTCGCTTCGTCCAGTTCGGAGCCAGCCCGCGGGCGACCCTGGCCCTGGCGATCACCGCGCGGGCCCATGCCTTCCTCGAAGGCCGCGGCTTCGTTACCCCAGACGATGTCAAGGCCATGGGGGCCGATGTGATGCGGCACCGCATCCTGCTGACCTATGAAGCCGAGGCCGAGGGCGCGTCGACCGAGCAGGTCATCGAACAGATCTTCGAGCGCGTCCGCACCCCCTGAGTACTCGTGAGCGGGTCGAAGGAGGCCGCAGCATGCTGACCAGCGAGGAGCTTCGCCAGATCCACCGGCTGCACTTGCAGGCGGGCCGCGCGGTCGACAGCCCCTTTGGCGGCGACTACCGCAGCGCCTTCAAGGGTCGAGGCATGGAGTTCGAAGAGGTGCGCCAGTACGTGCCCGGCGACGACGTGCGGCACATCGACTGGAATGTCACGGCGCGCAGCGGGCAGCCCTTCGTCAAGGAGTTTCGCGAGGAACGCGAGCTGATCCTGATGTTGGTGGTCGATGTCTCTGCCTCGGTCCACTTCGGCGGTGGCGGGCTGGACGGTCAGACCGACAAGCGCCGGCAGTTGGCCCGGGTCGCGGGTGCCTTGGCCTTCGCCGGGGTTCGCAACCAGGACCGCGTCGGGCTGCTCACCTTCAGTGACCGGATCGAGCACTTTGTGCCTCCTCGCAAAAGCCGCGGCCACGCCTGGTCGGTGATCCGCACGGTCTTCGAGGACCACGCCCAGGGCCTGGGCACCGACCTCCCTGGTGCCTTGGAGCACGTGGCCCGCGTGCTCAAGCGGCGCTCGGTGGTGTGCGTACTGTCGGACTTTCTGCCCGGAGCCTCGGGTGCCGACGGCCAGCGCGAGCTGCGGGTGCTGGCCTGGCGCCACAAGGTCCACTGCTTCGTCGTACACGACCCCTTGGAGGCCCACCTGCCGCCCGTCGGCCTGGTGTCGCTCCAGGACGCTGAGACCGGCCGGACCCGCGTGGTCGACGCGGGACATGCCCGCTTGGAGCCCACGGTGGAACAGCGGATCCAGCGCCTGCGCCAGGCCGGCGCCGCCGTCTGCGAGCTGCCGGTGGACCAGGACGCCTTCCATCGCCTGGTGGCCCACTTCCGGCGCTTCGGGGGCTCGCGGTGATCACCCTGCTGGCCCTGGCTTGCGGTGGCGCGGTCCAGACGCCCACGGCCTCGGCTCAGCCGACGCTTGTGGCCACCGTGAAGCGCAAGCAGGTCGCCCAGTCCGAGCCGGTGGAGCTGACGGTCGAGGCACGCCAGACCGTCGGTTGGACCATTGATGTCAGCCCTCCCCTGGTCCAGGGCCTGGACGTGAGCCTGGTCGAGACGCGGGACCCGGTCGAT
>JAADHA010000326.1 GCA_013152105.1 Oligoflexia bacterium
AGGTCCTGCGTGGTCATCGCGGGGATGAAGGCGCAAAGGCTTCCCGGCCCCGGCCCGTCCCGGTAGACGCCGGACTCATCGACCCACAACGGGCGCTCCAGCTCACGCAGGGCGCTTCCAAGGTCGTCGACCCGCGTGCCAGGAACAGGCGTCTGGGCAGCCTGTGGAGCGGCGGCGGGAGCTTCCGCGCTGGGAGCTTCCGCGCTGGCGGCCGGCACCGCCAGGTGCTCCTCGTAGGTCGGCCCTTGGTCCCAGCTCACCCGCATGACCGCGTCACCTGGCCCCTCTCGGCGCACCTGCAGGCTCACGCCCGGATCACCGAGCTCGACCGTCTCGCCATCCAACAGCACCAGGGCCAGCGGCTGAACTCCCAACCGGTCGATCGCCGCAGCCAGCCCACCTCCGGCACCGCGAGCAGATCCTCCGGACGAGAGGCGCACGCTCTGTGCGGCATAGCGAGACAGCAGATCAGCGGCACGGTCGGCCATCGCAGACTCCACGAGTGGCCGCCGACCGTATCCGGTGCGCGGGCTCGGGGCCGTCTCGCCCGGGATAGGAGCACGGACCTCTGGAGCGTCCGTGGCCCCAACGACCGCAAGCGTCGCCAACCCAAGACCTGCCTCGGTCCCTGCCTCGGTCCCTGTGGCCGTCCTGGGCGCGACCGGCATGGTCGGCCAGCGAATGGTCCAGCTCCTGGCAAAGCACCCCTGGCTGGAGCTGGCCTGTGTCGCCGCCAGCCAGCGCTCGGCCGGCCAAATCTACAGTGCAGCCACGCGCTGGCGCCTGCCTGGGCAGTGCCCGCCCAGGGCTGCGGGGATGCGGGTCCTCGCCTGCTCCCCGGACCAGATCCCTGCTGGCGTCAAGATCGTCCTCTCCGCCCTGGACAGCGCGGTCGCCGGCCCGATCGAGGACGCCTTCCGGGCCGCCGGCTTCGCGGTGCTCAGCAACGCTGCGAACCACCGCATGGACATCGACGTTCCGCTGGTGATCCCGGAAGTGAACCCAGACCACCTGGCCCTGCTCGACCGCCGCCAGACCGACGGCGACCCGGCGGCCGGCTTCATCCTGGCCAACCCCAACTGCTGCGCCATCCCCACCGCCATGGCCCTGGCCCCCCTCCACGAACGCTGGCCCATCCAGGCCGCCATCGTGTCGACCTGGCAGGCGGTCAGCGGCGCGGGCTACCCCGGCGAGAGCGCCTGGGACATGGTCGGCAGCGTCCATCCCCACCCCGGCAATGAAGAACAGAAGCTGACCCAGGAACCCCAGAAGATCCTGGGTCTGCCCGGCACCCCCGCCGACTTTCCGATCAGCGCCCGCTGCGTACGGGTGCCCACCGCCGAGGGACACCTGATCGGGATCCACGCCCGCCTGAAGGGCGATCCCAGCCCCACCGACGCGGCCGAGGCCCTGCGGACCTGGACGGGCAAGGCCCCGCCCCTGCCCAGCTCACCACGACCGCTCGTCCACCTGAGCACGCAACGCGATCGCCCGGCGACGCGCTTCGACGTCGACGCTGGCGACGGCATGGCCATCACCATCGGCCGCATCGAGACCTGCCCCATTCTGGGGATCAAGCTCTACGTCCTGGCCCACAACACAATCCGCGGTGCCGCGGGCGCGGCCATTCTCAACGCCGAATTGCTGGTCCTGACCCGCCGCATATAGCCTGATCCGCTACACTGCTCGCCCTGAGCCCTCCGCGGTGCGCCGCTCGCGTACGCCCCCCTGCACCCCTCCCACTTCTCCTCTTCCTCTTCCTCTCCCCTTCCCGCCCCACATCGCCCAATGGCTCCACCCGCCGACACGCCCAACACCGAGACGGTGGCCCTCCACCAGGCCACCCGCGAGCGTTACCTCAACTACGCAATGTCCGTCATCACGGCGCGGGCCCTGCCCGACGTGCGGGACGGGCTGAAGCCGGTCCAGCGACGCATTCTCTACGCCATGTTCGCCAACTTGCGGCTTCGGCCTGAAGAACGCTTCCGCAAGAGCGCCGCCGTCATCGGCGAGGTCATGGCGAAGTACCACCCTCATGGCGACAGCAGCATCTACGAAGCCATGGTGCGGATGGCACAGCCCTTCAGCCTTCTGCACCCCATGGTGGATGGCCAGGGCAACTTCGGCAGCCTGGACGGCGACGGCGCGGCGGCCATGCGCTACACCGAGTGCAAGCTGCGCCCGATCGCGCTCAAGTTGCTCGAAGAGATCAAGCAGCAGACGGTGGACTTCCGACCCAACTACGACGGTCAACACGAAGAGCCCGTCGTCCTCCCCGCCGAATTCCCCCAGCTCCTGGTCAACGGCACCGAGGGCATCGCCGTCGGCATGGCGACTCGGATCCCGCCGCACAATCTGCGCGAGGTCATCGACGCCTGCACGCTGCTGATCGATGACCCCGACGCCGACACCGCCGCGCTCTGCCGAAAGCTCAAGGCCCCCGACTTCCCGACAGGCGGCCTCATCCTCAACAGTCGCACCGAACTCCGCAATATCTACGAGACCGGCCACGGCAGCGTGCGCCTGCGCGGACGCTGGACCATGGAGAAGTCGGGCCGCAAGGATCAGGTGATCATCACCGAGATCCCCTATTCCCTGAACAAGGCCAGCCTGATCGAGAAGATCGGCATCCTGGTCGCCGAGCGCAAGGTCCCCCAACTCGTCGATGTTCGCGACGAGTCGACCGAAGATGTCCGCATCGTCTGTGAGCTCCGCAGCCGCCGCAGCACCAAGGCCAGCGTCGAGATCGACGCCGACGCGGCCATGGCCTACCTCTGCAAGAACACACCGCTGGAAGGCTACTTCCACGTCAACCTCACCTGCCTGGTCCCCACGGACAATCCGCTGGTGGGCGCCCCCGAGCGCGTCAACCTCCACCGCATGCTGCGGCTGTGGCTGGACTTCCGCTTTGCGACCGTCCGGCGGCGCTTCGAATTCGAGCTGCGCAAGCTGCGGGATCGGATCCACATCCTCCAGGGTCTGGTCACTGTCTTCGACGCCCTGGACGAAGCGATCGCGCTGATCCGTGCCAGCCAGGGCAAGGCCGAGGCTCGCGAGCGGCTGATCGATCGCTTCGACCTGTCCGACATCCAGGCCGACGCCGTCCTGGACTTGCAGCTCTACAAGCTGGCCCGTCTGTCCATCCTGGAGATTCGCACCGAGCTACGCGAGAAGCTGGCCGAGGCCGAGCGGATCGAGGCGATCCTGGCCAGCAACACCGAACTGTGGGACGTGGTCAAGACAGAGCTGGCACAGATCCGCAAGAGCTTTGGCCAGAGACGGCGCACCAAGGTCGGAGGAGACCAGGCCGAAGATCTGGAGTTCAACGAGGCCGCCTATATCGTCGACGAAGATGCCTATGTCATCGTCACCAGGGACGGCTGGATCAAGCGTCAGCAGTCCTTCACTGGTGTGGACAAGATCCGAATCCGGGAAGGCGACGCGATCGGGTGGATCGGCCTGGCCAGTACACGCCACACGGTGACCCTGTACACCGACCAGGGCAGCGCCTACGTGATGCGGATCGCCGATGTCCCCAGCACCACCGGCTACGGCGAGCCGATCCAGCGCCACTTCAAGTTCAGTGACGGTGAGCGGGCGATTGGAGTCGTGATCAACGACAGCCACTGTTTGCCTCAAATCCCCGCGGCCGTGACGGCGAGCTACGACCAGGACGAGTCCCCGCCGCCGTGGGGCGTGGCCGTCACTCGGCGAGGCCGAGCTGTGCGCTTCGCCCTGAGCAATCATGCCGAACCCAGCACGCGGACTGGACGCCGCTATATGAAGCCCGAGCCCGCGGGGGACGGCGTCTTGGCCGTATACGCCAGCGACGGCACCGAGCACCTCAGCCTGGCGACTGTAGAGAGTCGAGCCCTGTGCTTCCTCGTCACCGAGATCCCCTTTGCCAAGGGCGCCGCCAAGGGTGTCACGGCGATCAAGCTGGCCCCCGACGACCGCGTGATGGCCTATGGCCTGGCCCGAAGCAAGATGGACGGTGTCGTCGTGAAGACCCGCCAGGGCCGTGAAGAGACCATTCGGCCCAACAAGTACACCTCAACGCGCGCCAACAAGGGGCGTCTGGTGCTCAAGCGCGACCGTTTCGTGCAGTGGACCACCGAAGTCAGCCGCCTGGACCACCTGTGGGCGCCAGCGCCGAAGGGGAACAGCTCCGTTGACGGCACGGAGGAATAGGATGGGAGTTCAGACCTATGACGCCAGCTCCATCACCCTGCTCGAGGGCCGTGACGCTGTTCGCAAGCGGCCTGGAATGTACATCGGCGGCACCGGCAAGTCTGGCATGCACCATCTGGTGCGCGAGATCGTGGACAACAGCGTCGATGAAGCCATCAACGGTTTCGCAAGCCAGATCCGGGTGACCTTGCACAGTGACGGTCGCACGGTCAGCGTAGAAGACAACGGCCGCGGAATCCCGGTGGGCAGGCATCAAAAGACCGGGAAACCCGCCCTCGAGGTCATCCTGACCAGCCTGCACGCTGGCGCCAAGTTCGACGACGACAGCTACAAGACCAGCGGTGGCCTGCACGGGGTCGGAAGCTCCGTCGTGAACTTCCTCTCCGAAGAGCTGATCGCGACCGTCAAGCGCGACGGCAAGACCTACACCCTGGCTTTCGACCGAGGCGTCACCCGCGGCCGGATGAAGCAGGTCGGGCCCGCACGCGGCACCGGCACGACCATCACGTTTCGCCCCGATCCCGAAATCTTCGGGTCACTGAGCTACGACCGAGCATGGATCCGGGAACATCTGGAGATCTGCGCTTACCTCAACCGGGGCCTGAAGATCGTCTTCAAGGACGATGTCAAGGGTCAACGCGAGGAGCTGCAACACCAGGGCGGGGTCGTGGACTTTCTCGACCACGTCATCGCCGACCAGGGCGTCACCCGCCTGCCTGGGGCCACCTGGCACCTGGACCGACCCGATGATCCGCGGCTGGAGATCGCCCTGGCCTGGACGGATGCCCCTCGCGACCGGATCCGGTCCTTCGTCAACGGGATCCCGACCGCTGACGGCGGCACGCATGAACAAGGTCTGAAGGACGGTATCGCCAAGGCCGTGCGCAACTTCATCGACACCCACGACAAGAGCGTGCCTCGCGGGATCAAGATCACCGCGGACGACATCCGCGAGGGTGTGTTCGTCATCTGCTCGGTGTTCCTGGCTGAACCTCAGTTTCAAGGCCAGACCAAGGACAAGCTGAACAACCCCGAAGTGCGCTCCCAGATCGACGGCGCTTTGCGGCCGATGTTGGAGCGTTGGCTCAACGACCATCCCAACATCGCCGACGCCGTCGTCACCCGCGTCGTGTTGGCGTCCAAGGCTCGCGCGGCGACCCGCGCGGCGACCGATCAGGTTCGCCGAAAGTCCGCCACGAACCGGCGCCTGAACCTGCCCGGCAAGCTCGCCGACTGCTCCAGCACGGACCCGAGCAATTCTGAGCTGTTCATCGTCGAGGGTGAGAGCGCTGGCGGATCCGCCAAACAAGGACGCGACCGCCGCACCCAGGCGATCCTGCCCCTGCGCGGAAAAGTGCTCAACACCGAACAGGCAAGCCTGAAGAAAGTCCTGGCCAACACCGAGCTGTCCGACCTCATCAAGGCGCTGGGTTGCGGGATCGGCAAGGACCTGGACCCACGGCGCCTGCGCTATCACAAGATTATCCTCTTGATGGACGCCGACAGCGACGGTCACCACATCAGCACGCTGATGTTGACCTTCTTCTATCGCCACATGCGCGCCCTCATCGAGCATGGCTATGTCTACATCGCCCAGCCCCCGCTCTTCCGCATCGACCACGGTACCAAGACCCAGTGGGCCAGCGATGAGCGCGAGCGAGACCGGATCCTGCGCCGCCTGCCTCCCCGGGCCAAGCCTCGGATCAGCCGCTTCAAGGGGCTGGGTGAGATGATGCCCAAGACCCTCTACGAGACGACCTTGAATCCCAAGAAGCGGCACCTTCTCAAGGTCACCATACCCGACGGCGCTCGGCTGGAGACCGAGCAGGTGATCAGCGATCTGCTGGGCAAGGACGCCCGCAACCGCTTTCGCGAGATCACCGCCTGGATGGACCTGGTCCAAGAAGTGGACGCCTGAGGACAAAGCCTGAGGACAAGGCCCGAAGCCGATCCCGACCCAAGGAAGCTCCCCAAGATGGTCGCCAAACGGGCCGTATTGTGGTGGACTCGCGGTCGAGTTGATCGTCACGGCCACAAGAAGGACGCCCATGCAGAGCACCCGCTTCGGCATCCGCTATCGCATCAGCGTCGTCATGCTGCTGGCCGCCCTCAACTCCGTGGCACTCTTCGCGGTGGCGGTGGTGCTCTTCTCCTCTGTGGCCCAGGCACCGCCCAGCCAACTCGTCAACGACGTGCTCAACGCCCAGGGTCTGGTCGACCTGGCCCACGAGTCAATGCTCACGGCCGACCTGAGCCAACCACAGGCCCGACAAGAAGTCCGCCGGTCCTTGGACAGCGCCCAGGACATCGTCAGCTCGATCTCGCCCGTCGTGCCCTCGGTCGGCGCCGACCTGGCGACCTATCGCGAGGCCGCCGACCGCTACCTGAACCAAATCAACGCCAATCCCTCCGCCACGTCCGGGACCGACCCCCAGCTCGCCGAGGACGAAGCCGTCACGCGCCGCACCTACCACCACTTGCGCGGCAGCATGCTGCTGGCCATCAGCGCCCCTCGCCCAGCCTGGGTCGAGCAGGCCATCCCGATCTTGCCCTGGGCCATGGCCTGGGTCGTCCTGGTCGGCGGCGTGACGATGGTCGGCGCCTGGAGCCTGCGCTCCATCCTCAGCAAGCCCCTGGCTGAGCTGGCCGCGGCCGCCGGTCAACTCGCCAACGGAAACCTGAACGCGCCCATCCCCACCAATGCCAGCGCCCCCGAGATCGCCGTCTTGGCCAAAGCAATGCGGTCCGCCAGGGACAACCTTGTGAATGCCCTACGTGAACGCGAAGCCCGCTCGGTCCGGGAGCAGGCCATCCTGGCCCATATGAGCGACGGAGTGCTGCTGCTCGACCACCTTGGGACCGTGCTGCAGCTCAACCCCACGGCCGAACAGCTCCTGTGGCAGCTCATCCCCCTCGGACTGGAACCGCAGACTGGTCACCCGGTCTGGCACCTGGTGAAGGAGATCGACGAAGCCCTGCTGGCCCGCCGCGAACCCGCCGAACTCGAGGCCATGAGGGTCGCACCCGGACACGACGAGACCGACGCCCGCACCTGGGTGGCGATCACCCTGCGTCCCGTGCCACCCATCACCAGCCAGGACCCCGGCGGCTTCGTCCTGATGTTGCGCGACATCACCGCACAGCGCGAACTGGACCAACTCCAGCGCGAGTTCCTCAGCGTCGTCACCCACGAACTGAAGACGCCCCTCACCGCCATCGAGGGCTACGCTCGACTGCTGCTGCGCGGAAAGGCGGGCCCGCTCGCCCCTCGCCAGCACACCTTTGTCGAGACCATCGCCGCCCAGTCCGCCGTTCTCAAGAACATGGTCCAGAACCTGTTGGACACGTCCCGCCTGGAGGACGGCCAGCTCCCGATCGACCAGCAGGCGGTCGACCTGGCCCAACTGGTGCAAGACCTGGCGACGACTTGGAGCGGCTCGGCCGCCACCCACAATGTCGAGCTGGCGATCGACATCCCGGCCGGCGAAGACGCACAGATCTGGGTGGACTCCTTCCGCATGCAGCAGGTCATCGGCAACCTGGTCGGCAACGCCCTGAAGTTCACTGCCGGTGGGGGTCGCATCACCCTGCGAGCCCTGACCCAGGGCGACGAAGCGCTGATCGAGGTCGAGGACACCGGCCGTGGGATCCCGCCCGAGAAGCTGCTTCAGGTCTTCGGCAAATTCTTCCAGGTCGAGCGCGGCGACACCCGCGTGGCCGGCGGGACCGGCCTGGGTCTGTACATCTGCAAGCAGCTCGTCGAGGCGATGGGCGGTACCATCACGGTGCGCTCCCAGCGTGATGTGGGATCCTGCTTCACGATTCGACTGCCCCTGCACCATGATCCACCTGACGGAGCCCGCACATGACCGATGGTCGACGCCTGGGAGAGATCCTCATCGCCCGTGGCAAGCTCGGTCCTGCCGAACTGGACAGCGCCCTGAAGACCCAGCGGGAGACGCGCCGGGAAGACAAGCTGGGGCCGCTGCTGGTCGATCTGGGGATGTGTGACGACGTGGATGTGGCCCAGGCCATCGCCATCCAGACCGACCTGCCCTATGTCGACCCCATCACCGAGCCCATCGAGGCCGGACTGGTGTGGCGACTGCCGCGCGAGATGGCGGCCTTGCACCACGCCATCCCCCTCAACCGGGTCAACCAGGGCGACGGCCCCATGCCCAAGGGTGCGCCCGTCCGGGTGGCGATGGCTGACCCCCGAAACATGGCGGCGCAGGCCGAATTCCAGTTTATCCTGGGCAGTCCCCTGCAGGTCGTGGTCGCCGCACCCTCGCGGATCTCCCTGGCGATCCATCGCCACTACGACCTGGAGCCCATGGCGCGTCGACTGCTGGACGCTGTGCCCGAGCAGCTCCGCTCCCTGCCGCCTCCGCGCCTGGTGCGTGAGCTGAGTCGCTCCCCTGGACTTCGGGCCTCGGCCGCCGATGAGGAAGGCCAGGCGTTCATCCAGCTCCTCGACTTCATCTTCGCCCAGGCCATCGAACGCGATGCCAGTGATGTCCACCTCTCTCCAACGCCCGAGGGCTTGCGGGTGCGCTACCGGATCGACGGCATGCTGCGCGATGTGCTGGAGCTGCCTCCCTGGACCACGGCATCGCTGACCAGCCGCCTCAAGGTCGTCGCCGGGATGAGCGTCTACGAGCACCGGCGCC
Source organism: Oligoflexia bacterium (assembly GCA_013152105.1). Taxonomy (GTDB): domain Bacteria; phylum Myxococcota_A; class UBA796; order UBA796; family UBA2385; genus UBA2385. The sequence continues at coordinate 8,862 of JAADHA010000326.1, forward strand.
CCCAGGACGGCAGCGTCGCCGTCCTGCACGACGACCGCCAGGTGGACCTGCGCGTCTCCACCATGCCCAGCCAGTACGGTGAGAACGCCGTCATCCGCTTGCTCGACCCGCGCATGCTCCAGACCGACCTGGGGGGTCTGGGCTGGGAACGGCGTTCCCTGGCCGCCTGGTACCGCTTGGTCAGCCAGAACCAGGGTCTGGTCATGGTCGTCGGTCCGACCGGGTCGGGAAAATCGACCACGCTCTACGCGACCATCAACCGGCTCCGGACCGAGGCCAACCACATCGTGACCTTGGAGGACCCCGTCGAGTACCGGATCCCCGGCATCTCCCAGGTCCAGATCCACTCCCAGGTCGGCATGACCTTCGCGGCGGGGATCCGGTCCATTCTCCGCCAGGACCCTGACGTCATGGTGGTAGGCGAGATCCGCGACCAGGAGTCCGCCGAAGCCGCGGTCGAGGCGGCAAACACCGGTCACCTGGTCCTGTCCACCATGCACACCGGCCACGCCATCGACGCGGTGACGCGCCTGGGCGACCTGGGTGTCGCACCCTACCTGGTCGGCTCAGCCTTGTTGGGGGTTGTCGCCCAGCGCCTGGTCCGCCGCGTCTGCCAGGAGTGCAGCGTGCTGGAGGCCCCGATCGAGGAGGACTGGCTGAGGCTCGGCATCATCCCGCGCGACCTGGGCGACCAGGTTCGGCGGGTCGGCAGCGGCTGCCCGGCCTGCGAGTATGTCGGCTACCGAGGTCGCGTCGGCATCTTCGAGGTCATGCGCGTCGACGACCCACTTCGCGAGGCCATCCACCACGAACGCACGGACCGCGAGCTGTGGACCCTGGCGCGCCAGGGCGGCATGCGGACCCTGCTCGAGGACGCCCTGGCCAAGGTCTCGTCCGGCCAGACCACCCTGGATGAGATCGCCCGGGTCGTGCCCCCCGACCGCTGGGAGCGGAGACTCGCCACGGCGGCAGCATCCGCTCCTCGTGATGATCTAGCGGCGGTAGAAAACTTCGACCGACAGCCTGTGGCCGACATCGCCCACCTGGGCACGAAGCCGACGCCGATGGATTCGATTCCCGTACCGACTCCCGTTTCTGAGTCCGCCGCGCAGCCTGCTGCGGACGCGGTCGATGCCGCGACCCGACAGGTGGTGCTGGTGGTCGACGACCACGAAGAGATCCGGCAGCTCGTCGGCATCACGCTGGAGGACAGCTACAATGTGCGCTTCGCCGAAGACGGAGAGCAAGCCCTGGCCTCGATCCAAGAAGACCCACCCGACGCCGTGGTTCTCGACGTCATGATGCCCAAGATGTCCGGCTACGAGGTCTGCGAGACCATCAAGGCGGACCCAGCCACCGCGCGGATTCCCGTGCTCATCCTGTCTGCCCGAGGCGACACGGCCCACGTCAAGCAGGGCTTCCACAGCGGGGCCGACGACTACCTGCCCAAGCCCTTCGACCCGGAAGAGCTGGAGCTTCGCGTCCGAGCGCTGCTGCGACGGGCCAGGGCGGAAACCTGAGCGCGGCTCATGGACGCTGGCCTCTTCCTGGGGCTGACGGCGGGAAGCTTGTACCCACCGCGCGGGGCCGGCCCGGCCGAGGGGGCAGATGGGGCAGG
>JAADHA010000400.1 GCA_013152105.1 Oligoflexia bacterium
GGCGGCCTGATCGCAGGGGCAGGTCCGACCAGAGTAGTGCCCACCTCCGCGTTTGTCGATCAGCGGCAGCCCCTGGGGGTCCTGTCGTTGCGGGTCCGTCCACTCCCATAGATTGCCTTCCAGGTCGAAGACGCCCGCGGGTGTCCGGCACTTCGGAAAGCTGCCCGAGGCCTGGTGGATGCGGCTGTTGGGGTGGACGATATTGCAATCCGTAGCCGCAAGGGTGCCATCCGCGGTGGGGAAGCGTCGCCCTCCCGGTCCAGGCTGTCCGTCGCAGGCGTCCTCCCACTGCTGGCTGGTACACAGCGACCATCCCATGGCCTTGCAGGCCGCCGCCGCCTGGTACCAGGTGACGCCCTTGGTCGGCATCAGGCCCGCCGCGGCGGTGAGGCTGGTTGGGTGGGCGTGCAGGGTGGGCCAGGTGCTGCCCTGGTCCCGAGGGCCCAGGTCGCCGCGCACGGTGACTTCATAGGCGTGAATGCAGAAGTCGCCCTGGATCCCCGCCACCCGGACCATCGCTGGCGGGCAGCCGCGGGTGTCCCCCGGTGGGCTGCTGGTCGAGAAGCCCAGGCTGCAGGCCACGGACAGAAGCCAGATCAGGGCGTCTCCACTTCGGTGTCGTCGCTGTCTGGAGACCGCCCCGGGTTGGCGATGGCCCCGGCATCGACCCATGCCTGCAGGTCGAAGACGGCCATCGAGAGCTCGGGGTTGTTCGCCTCGGCGGGGGTGGAACGCGACAGGTCGCGCATCGGGGCTTGGGGCACCCACAGCGGTAGCTGCAAGGTGCTCTGGGTCGGATCGCCCTGGAACTCGGTAAAGAGCTTGGGTTCTTGGCCCAGGTACTCGCTGAGCTTGGAGACGGCGCTGTCCTGGAGCATCGGGGCTTCAAAGACATCGACATAGAGGAAGCCAGACTCGTGGACGACCAGCCAGCGATAGTCCTTCTCGGTCACCAGGCGGGCCAGGGCGTCGGCAGGCAGGGATGAGAGCTGGGCGGTGGTGGGGTCATGGGACAGCGCCAGGAGCGCGGCGTCGACGTCGCGAATGTGCTCGCCCTCGTTCGCCAGGCTGCGGATGCGAGCGCCGTGCTCTCCACCGCCCTTGCGCAACAGGGGCGGGACCGCGGTGCGGGTGGCCCAATTCTGGTAGTAGACCCGCTGTCCGTGGGCGACCTGGTAGGCCGCGAGCAGGTTCTGCTGCTGCTCGAAGGGCAGCTCGATGATGCCGCGTCCGGCGGGCTTGGCGACATCGGTATACCAGCTTGGAATCGCAAAGTCGCTGACCCACAGGGGCAGCTTCAGCAAGGGAGGAGGCTTGCTGCCTTCGGCGACCGGTCCGGCGATGTGGAAATAGGGCTGCGCACAGATGGCTGCGGCGACCGCGAGTGTGGCGAGGTGACGCCCCGCCCGGTGACGGATGGCGGCCAGGCCGATGGCGACCAAGGGTACGCTGGAGACGACCATCAGGCTGGCCATGCGGTAGGGCCCGAACATTCGTGACATGCCGGGGATGAACTGGAACATCCACGCATACGGCATGCGCACCACATGATGGCTCAGCTTGACGACCTCGGCGGTGTCCAGGCGCGCACCGAATTTCAGGAAGGGCCCGAGGGTACCCAGCCAGAAGAAGATCCAGACGACCAGCCAGGGGCGGGCGCGCTTGATGAAGACGGCTGGGAGCACGCCGACGAAGAACACCGCGAGCGGGAAGGCGTGGGTGCCGTGGCCGGGGTTGATGATGAAGTCGGCCGGCCAGCTACTCTGAATGACCCGGTGCAGGCTGGCCAGGACGTTCTCGGTGGTTGTGCTGGGCCTCAATGGGGCCTGGGCGATGACATCGTACCGCGGGAAGGGCAGGAAGAAGGTGGTCTCGGGCAGCCTGATCGTGCCCTGTGAGACCAACTTTCCGGCCGGGCCGATGGTGCTCTCGGACTGGAAGTAGGGCAACAGGAAGAGGCTGAGCCCGACGGCCGCGGTGAGGGCTGCGGGGACCAGCCACTTCGGCTGGCGCAGGATCGTGCTGCGGTGGTGGGCGCCCCAGCCGACCAGCCAGATGAGGGCGAACAAGGCGATGAACAGGCCATAGAACCAGTAGAAGGCCGAGACCAGGGTGAAGAGCAGGCCGACGACGACTCCGTCCAGGGGGTGCGCGGTGCGCAAGGCCCGGCGCAGGGCGATCGGAAAGAGCAGGACCCACCACAGCAGGACCTGGCGCAGCCCGGTGCCGTTGATGTCCTGGATGACCAGGGGGTTGAAGATGGCGACCAGACTGGCGGCCAGGGCGATGGTGCGAGACGCGGTGAGGGTTCGGGCCAGGGCATAGGCGCACACACCGTTGCCAGTGAGGATGAGCAGCACCTTGAGGTTGTGGTGGGTCGGGAAGCCGAAGATCAGCTCGAGGGGGTAGTTGAGCAACAGCACATCGAGGATGTTGCCGGTCTCGGGATACCGTCCCAGCCCGACGACCTGCCGGGTGTGCTCGAGCAGGCCGAGGTGCAGCGACTTGAGCGCGGCCACTTCCTGGAGGTGCCACCAGATCCGCCACAGCCACCCGCCAAGCTCGCCGCCTCCGATCACCTGGCCCGAGAGGTCCAGGACCAGGGGCCAGGTGAGGGCAGCAGACGCGACGGCCGAGACCACCAGGGCCAGACCGAGCTCAAGCAGCGCACCTGGAAGGCGCGGATGGGAGGACGAACTCACGGCCGCATCATACGGCAGGAAGGACGCTTCAGCGGATACCGCCAGGCGGCGTGGGCGGCACGCCGGGCAGTGTGTCCATGGTGTAGCCCTGCGGTACCCAGTCAGGGATTTGGGGCCAGCGCCGGTCCCGCTGGAAGCCGGAGTGGTCCTGGCCCCCACTCGGCCAGGCGATGGTGACGTAGCCATCTTCCTGGTCGACGATGCTGGCGCCGTCCATGGACAGGGCCCAGTCCACGATCTCGGACAGGCTCTTTGGCGCGATGAGGTGGGTCGCGGCGGCCAGGCCAGCGCCCTGGGTCTTGTCGTGCAGGCTCTCTTCCCAGGTGTAGGCGACGGCGCGATCGCTGACCACGACGGCCTGTCGGACGGACACGACCGGCACGGCATCGGCTGGGAGGCGGTCGGCCAGGATCCAGGCCGGGTGGCGGTAGGGAGGGTCCTTGGGGAGCGCCGACCAGACCAGGTGGAAGCCGGTGCCCCAGGCGGCCACCCACCAGCCCGACCAGACCAGCAGGCTGGCCCCTGCAAGCCAGGCGGCCGCTGGGCCCACGACCAGGCCACGCGGACGCCAGCGGCGAACCAGGCGCAGCAAGCGGGCCGCGCCCTGGATCGTCGCCACCACCATGAAGGGCATCACGGGGGCCAGGTGGTGGGCGTGGCCGAACCAGACGCGGTCGACGCCGTTGCCGTAGGGCACGGTCATGTGCATCAGGACCAGCGCCGCACCAGGCGCCAGTGTGAGTGGAGAGAGCAGACTCAAGACGCCAACCGGTGACCACAACAGCGAGTAGAAGGTACGGATGTGGGCCATTCCCACCAGATCGTCGGCGCTTCGGGCCTGAAGCACGGTCTGAATGGCATTGACCAGGGGCGTGTCGTGGCCCTGGCCCGGACCGGGCGCGGTGCTGATCGGGCTGAGCCACTGCGTCAGGACCACGTAGGCGGCAGCGACCAGGACAGCGGTCGCGATGTTCGTCATCCAGCGCCGGCGCCCCCCAGGCGGCCAGGTGATGAGCGCGCAGGCGACCATCAGTGGCACGCACTCTTCGCGGGGCGTCACCGCCACCACCGCCCCGATGAGCGGCCACAGACGCCCGCGGCTGCGCATGGCCCACAGCGCGAAGGTCAGCGCGGGGATCGCCAGGCTGAGGTCCTGGTAGTCCTGGAGGGCGATGGCCATGACCGCCGGATGGAGCAGATACAGGCCGCCTCCCAGGGCCAGTCCCCACCCCGATCGCAGCGTCGCGCGGCCGATGAGTGCCGCCGGGATCGCCCCCAGGGCGATGAGCGCGATCTGGATCTCGGTGAGCCACAGCGCGTTCTGATGCAGGCGGTACAAGGCGGCGGTGAGGAACAGCGTGAGCGCGTGGTGCCCCGACCAGGTCCAGGTGTCGTCGTAGCCAGCGTGGATCGTCTGGACCCAGTGGCCCGTCGCCGCATAGTTGCGGATGAGCTGTTCCTGGACGGCCAGCGCGTAGGGCTCGACTGTGCGCAAGACGGCCAGACGGGCGGCCGAGGTCGACGCCAGGGTGCTGAAGAAACCGACCATGCCGGTGGCGATCGCCAGGACGCTGATCGTCGTTGCGATGCGAGGGCAGGGTGCCTTCACGGGCGTGGCTCCAGCACCAGCACGGTGATGCCGCTGCCGTCATCGAAGTGCCGTTCGTCCGCCAGGTGACCGACGAAGAAGAAGGTCCGCAGCAGCTCCATTCCCTTGTCGCCGTACAGGGCCTCGTCGACCAGGACGTAGCGCAGGCCCTGGTCGATGAGCCAGTCCACGGCGGTGGCCGTGCTGTCAGGGCGCGCCGTGACCGAGGGCGGCAGCGGGTCGCCCAGCGTCTGCGGCTTGGTGATGTCGTCGAGGTCCCGGAACAGGGTCCGCAGTTCGTCGGATCGCCCGATGCGGTCCTCCATGGTGATGAGGCCGGTCGGCTTGTTCACCGAGGGTCGCTTGCAGTCGACTTGGAGCCACAGGCTGTCCGCCGACCGGATGCTGGCCCCCAAGTGTGCGTAGACCGGCAGCTCGTCGCGCTGGTGGAGGCGCCTGGCGGCGCGCACCTGGGGCAGGATCAGCATGGCGCCGTCTGCCTTGTTGGAGGCCACAAAGGCGCATGCGGCGGTCCGCGGGGGGCGGGTGAGGGGCAGGTTGTCGGGGTAGCTGGTCTTGGCCCAGACCACGCCGACCGCGGCCAGGCCCAGCACGGGCGACAGGATCTGGAGGGGTCGATAGCGACCCAGGCCCAGATCAGCGGCGACGCCCAGGCACAGGCCGACCGGCACCAGGAAGCGGCGCAGGAAGCGCACCACCGGCAGCGGGTGGGTGCCCAGAAAGTCGGCCCAGGCGGTCGCCGGCGCGACGGCCCAGTCACCGACCAGCTTGCCCAACAAGACCGGGTTCTCGTGGCCGGGCCCCAGGCCCAGCAGCAGCATGATCGCGGCGAGCAGCAGCCAGGGCAGGGCGCGCAGGGGCGACAGCAGGGCCAGCGCGGTGCAGCCCGCCATCACGAGCAGCGGGATGAAATTGGGCACCAGGGTCCAGTCCCAGGGTCGCTGGGTGGCGCCCTGTTCCCACTGCAGCCAGGCGCGGAGCTGGATGGCGTTGCCGACCGTGCTGGACTCTGGCGCGGCGCCGACTGGCAGGCCCAGGTAGAGCAGGGCCAGGATCAGCGCGCCGATGGCGCTGGTGGCCAGGATGATGGCGACCGGACCGCGTCGATCGGCCAGGGGGCGCCGGAGCGCGGCCAGGCAGAGTGGCGACAGCATCAGCGCGAAGACCGCGTGGTAGGGGCTGTCCGCGGCGACGACCAGCGCCAGGATTCCGGCCGCCAGGGCTGCCCGCCGGTCGGCGTCCCGCAGCGCGCGCCACAGCGCCATCAGCAGGGCGGGCACGCCCCAGAAGGCGACGTTCTCGGGGGTTCCGTCGGTGATCGCCAGCCACAGCATCGGGCTGCTGATCACCACGCAACCGGTCAGCCAGCCAGACAGCGGGCGGCCGGTCAGCTCGCGGGCCAAGGCACCGCTGGCCCAGCCTGCCAGCCACAGGAGCGCGAGTATCCACAGGTTGTAGGCTTGTGCGGCGCCGAGCAAGAACACCGCGGGAGCGGCGAGCAGGCTGGACACGAAGGGCAGGACGATGATCTTTACGCCCTCGGGGAAGCCGATGCGGTCGGTCCACATGGGCAGGGGCAGACCGCGAGCCTGGTGGTCCAAGCCCCACACGCCTCGGACCACATCGGACTGCTCGGCGCCCAGGATGACGCCGCTGTGCAGGCCAGCAGCGAAGAACTGGTAGTGCAGCACAAGCACGACCAGCAGCAGTCCCGGTCCCAGGAGCTGGCGCAGGAAGCGGTGGCGCATGGCGGTCGGTGTCTTCCTTGGTGTGGGCAGCTTCGCTGTCGGGGCCTATAGTGACTCGCCGAGGTGAGCTCCTTCCATGCCTGGCCCTTGGGGCCTATCTCGTGGGGAACGTGCACATCGACCTGCTTGACGTACCTGGATTGCCTCGCTGGGCCAGACGTGCGCTGGACCTGTTGGCCGTGCTCGTGGTGCTGGCGCTAGCCGCTTACCTGTGGCCAGCCAGCCCGGCGCCGGTCGGCGTGAACCTGGGTCGGCTGCCGTGGTGGGGCGGGGCGCGCGATGTCTTGCTCGAGGGGCCCGATGCCGGCGAGTGGGCCCGCAATATGAGCCTGCTCTTTCACGGGCAGCTCGACCAGCTCGACCACCACCGCTTGCCGAGCTGGATGCTGATGGTGTCGGCCATGATGACCCTGGTGTCCGATGTCGTGATCGCCGGGCACCTGGTCAACCGCTTGCTGTACCTGGTGCTTGGGCTCTCGGTCTATGGCTTGGGGCGACTTCGCGGTGGGCGCGTGGTCGGAATCCTCGGCGCTGTCATCGCGTTGACCCTGCCCCACGCCATGTCGGCGACCCAGCGCTTCGGCGTGGACATGGCGATCACCGCGATGATTCCGTTGGTCCTGCTGGTGGCGGTGGCGGCGACGCGTCTGTGGTGGCTGGGCCTGGTGTCGGGCCTGTTGACGGGACTGGCGGCTGGCCTGCACTACACGACCCCGCCCTACCTCTTGCCGCCCCTGCTGGTGCTGATCCTGTCGGGGCGGGGTGTGCTGCGTCGCATCGGCGCGGTGCTGCTCTATTTGCTGGGGGCCGCGGTCAGCGTGTCCCTGCTGCTGCGGGTCTACCCCCTGCCGACCTGGAGGTTGTTTTTGGGGGACGTGGCCAACGGCATCAACCCGGGCGCCCCCAACCAGTTCCAGGCCACCCTGGACGGGGCCATGGCCGGCCTGGCATCTCAGCTTCCGCGCTATGCCTCGGCGGCGACCGCGGCGGCGGTGGACGCGGTGCGGATCTCGGGTCTGCCCTGGGGAGTCATGCTGGCCCTGCCCTGGCTCGGGGTGTTGGGCCTGGGCCTTGGTGTGGCGCGGGCCGGTCGCGGAAGCTGGTGGCGCGCCCTGTTGGGACGGACCGATCTGGCGGTCGGGCTGATGCTGCTGGTCAGCCTCGCCCCGCTGCCGGTGCTGGCCGGGGTTGGCGCTCCCGAGCGCTATGGGGACAACCTGCTCGGTGTCGTCGCGGTCCTGGTCGCCAGGGGCATCGGGAGCGCGGTCGCGGTGGTCGACGCCCTTGTCCGCGCGGCCTGGTCGCGCTGGCCCCGAGGGCCGCTGGCGCTGGGGCTGGGTGTCCCGGTGGTCCTGGCGGTCATCTCTGCTCCGACCGTGCGCCGCACCCTGCCTCCACCCAAGGCTCAGGAGATCGGCACCGTGCTGCTGGCGCGCGCCCTGGCCCGGCGCTTTCCGGCTGGGGCGGGTGTGGCCAGCCCGGTGCGCGAGTCCCTGGTGCTGGCTGGTCTGAGCTTCTGCCCCCAGCGGGTCTGTCCGACCCAGGCGACTGTCGACTACTACCAGCGCTGCGTGCGGATGTTGGCTCAGGAGTGCGCGGGCGACGGGCCGATCGGCTACGTCACGACCAGCGCCCTGAGCTTCTACGATCCCAACGCCAAGCGCCTCGAGATGGACGCCTGGGTTGCTTCGCAGTGGGAACCGGCGGATGTCGTCAGCTACTTGGACTTCACCGCCACCATCTACGAGATCCCTCGTCCAGATGTCGGCGCGGACGAGGACCCGCTTCGGGGGCTGCCGGTGCCGGGTCAGGCACCCGACGGCTCCGTTCCGCCACCGCCCTGAGCGTGGGCGCTTGGCCGGACATCTCGCCGGACATCTCGCCGGACATCTCGCCGGTCTTGAGCGGAGAAGAGCGGCGTGCGGTAGCCTGAGCGGCGCCGCGCTCTGCGCCTCGAAGCACGCCTCGAAGCACGCCTCGAACCATGCGCTGGGAAGGGCGCCCAACCGCTCTGAGGACCGGGTCCGTGCTGTTCAACTCGCTGGTCTTCGCGGTCTTTCTGGCGGTCGTGTGGCCGGTCTGGAGGGTCCTGTCGCGGCCCCTCCGGCGCTGGTTCCTGCTGTTGGCCAGCTTTGTCTTCTATGGCTGGTGGGACTGGCGCTTCCTGTTGCTGCTGTTGGCCAGCGGGGGTGTGGACTGGCTGTGCGCGCGGGCGATTCCAGGATCTTCGCCCCGCCGGGTGCGGGGCCTGGTCACCACCAGCGTGGTGGTCAACCTGTCCATCTTGGGGGTCTTCAAGTACGCGAACTTCGGCCTCTCAGAGGCGGCTCGGCTGCTGAGCCTGCTGGGGGTCGATGTCATGCCGCCGGCGCTGTCCATCGTCCTGCCGGTGGGGCTGAGCTTCTACACCTTCCAGTCGATGGCCTACACGATCGACGTGGCCCGCGGCGCCGAGCCGACGCGACGGCTGCGAGACGTGTTGCTCTACATCGCCTTCTTCCCCCAACTCGTGGCCGGTCCCATCGAGCGCAGCGGTCGCCTGATGCCCCAGTTGCTGCGCCAGGACGACCCCAACGCGGCCGATCTACGGGTCGGCCTCGAGCTGTTCGCCTGGGGGCTCTTCAAGAAGGCCGTGGTGGCCGACAACCTGGCTCCCCTCGTCGAGCGAGCCTTTGACCAGGCCGACCCCGGTGGCCTGACGGTGCTGCTGGGCGCCTATGCCTTTGCCTGGCAGATCTACTGCGACTTCTCCGGCTACTCCGACATGGCTCGAGGGCTGGCGCGGCTGTTTGGCGTGGACGTGATGGTCAACTTCAAGCGCCCCTTCTTCGCGACGGGGCCACGCGATCTGTGGCGGCGGTGGCACATCAGCCTGTCGCAGTGGCTGCGGGACTACCTCTACATCCCCTTGGGGGGCAGCAAAGGGGGGCGCAGGGCGACGCTGCGCAACCTGATGATCACCATGGTGCTGGGGGGGCTCTGGCATGGGGCAAGCTGGACCTTCATCGTGTGGGGAGCCGTCCACGGCCTGGCCCTGGTCCTGGCGCACCTCTGGCGCCCGTCGCGCGTTCCTCGCCTGGTGGCCATCCTGTTGACCTTTCACTTCACGGTCCTGACCTTCGTCATCTTTCGAGCGCACGATCTCTCGCAGATCTGGTCGCTGTACCTGGCGGTCCAACAGGGACTGGCGCCGACCGCCCTCGACCTGGCCGGGCTACGCTTGCTGGTCCTGCTGGTTGGCTGTGTGCTGGGCTGGGACCTGCTGTGCGAGCGGCGAGGGAAAGAAGTCCTGCTTCAAGACCTGCCTGTGTTCCTGCGGTGGGGCCTGGTGGCTGGATTGCTGTTGGCGGTGGCCGTCCTGGGCGGATCCTACGGGCGGCCCTTCCTGTATTTCCAGTTCTGA
>JAADHA010000608.1 GCA_013152105.1 Oligoflexia bacterium
CAGGCAAGCGTCGTCGTGGACCCACGAAGCCGCGGTTTGATCGGTGCCCCAAGTTGTTTCGGGGCAGCTATCGCCGACCTCCCTCGGAGACGATCAGGTAGAGCAACAAGGCGATGCCGGTGGGCGCGCGCACTGGCAGCATAGAGTGAGCCGGTGGCGCTCCCCTCGTGCCTTCGACGCACTGCCATCCCACGGGGCTCGCTTCAGCCATCGGTACCCACTCGCCCGCTCAGCCTGCCTCGCCGCCGCCGCTGCCTGGTCGTCCTGACAGAGCGCTGAGCCTGCGCCGCTGGACGCGCCTGCTTGTGCGCATCCTGGTCAGCGTGGCTGCGGTCGGCTGGGTGGCCAGCCGGGTCGACCTGCGCGCCGCGGTCGATGTCCTGGCCGACGCACCAGTGTGGCTCTACTGGGTCCCCGGCTGCCTGCTGATCGGCAACACCGGAGTACACGCCCTGCGGGTCCGGGTGCTTCTGGGCGCTGGTGGCGTGGACGCGCCGCTGATGACCATTGTCGGGGCGATGCTCCGCGCGAATTTCGTGGGGCTCCTGCTGCCGACCGGAGGGGCCGAGTTGGCCAAGATCGGCTTCATTGCGCGGGTGACCGGCGCCGCCGAGCCGGCCGCGGCCGCGATCCTGGTCGCCCGGCTGCTCGAGCTGATCCCGTGGACCCTGCTGTTGTGGTGGGGCCTGTGGTGGGGACTCTGGGCGCACGCCGCGGTGTTGGGCGCCGCCGCCACGGCCTTCTCGATCGCCTTCTGCGCCGTGCTGGCGACCGCCATCTTCTTGGCACGCGCCGCGCCGAATTCCTTGAAGGCACCCCCCCGGGTCGAGTGGTTTGTCGCGCGCCTGCCGCCCAGCCTCCAGCGGCTCTTGCGCCGCCTCGCCCGGTCCCTGGCCCAGGTTGGCGCTGACCGGCCTCGCCTGTTCCTGGCCGCGCTGCTGACCCTCCCTTTCGCGCTCATCAACTGCCTGGTCGTGTGGCTGATCCTGGTTGGCCACCACACAGGCATCGCCTACACCGACGTGCTGGCGGTGATCCCCGCCGCTGATGCCGTGATCGCCCTGCCCATCACCATCGACGGGGTGGGCGTGCGCGAGAGCCTGTTCGTCAGCGCCCTCGCGCCCTTTGGGGCGACCCGCTCGGTCGCCGTCGCGGTGGCCTTGACCCGCTTCTTCGGCGAGCTTCTTCGTGCCGCGGTCGGAGGACTGATCTTCATCTTCGCGGGGAGCGGATCGACCCCGTGAGCACCGCGAGGCCCTCGCCGGCTGCTAAGATCGCTCGCAGACCAGCCACGCGGAGAGGGAACTGTGCCGGTAACGGTGCTCGTCGTAGAAGACGAAGACGATATTCGGGACTTGGTGGAGATAAACCTCCAGCGCGCGGGCTTCACCGTGCTGCCGGCCCGGGATGGTGCTGAAGCCTTGTCCCTGGCGCGTCACTATCGACCGCCGGTTGTCCTGTTGGACCTCATGCTGCCGGATATGTCGGGCACCCAGATCTGCTCGCGGCTGCGCGAGGATCCCGCTACCGCCTCAGCGTACGTGATCATGGTGACCGCTCGCACCGAGGAAGCCGACCGTCTCTCGGGCTTTGAAGTCGGCGCCGACGACTACGTGACCAAGCCCTTCAGCGTGAAGGAGCTGGTGATGCGGGTGAAGGCGGCCGCCCGCCGGGTCGCGCCGGCCCAGAACAAGGCGGCGTTCGTCTATGGCCAACTCAAGGTCGATCCCGTGTCCCATCGCGCGTGGAAAGGCAGCGAAGAGCTGGTTCTCACGGCGACCGAGTATCGCCTGCTGCATTACCTGGCGGGACACAGTGGCGAACTGTGTTCAAGGGGCACGCTGCTGGTGGATGTCTGGGAACTGCCAGCGAACCTCAACACCCGAACGGTCGACACCCACATCAAGCGGCTGCGTCAGAAACTCGGCGACCACGCTGACTTGATCGAGACCGTGCGGGGCGCGGGCTATCGCTTCAACGGTGACGCAGTCCGATGAGGATCGGGTGAGTACATCGGCCCCATCGTCGCGCCGGGCCGAACAGGATCTGGCAGATGTGTTGGTCGAGGCCAGCCCCAATGGCGTGATCGTGACCGACGACCAGGGCCGCCTGGTTCGGGTCAACCCAGCCTGTTCCCGGATGTTGCCGCTGGTCGGGGACCCGGTCGGTCGATTGGCCCGTGACGCCGTGTTGGTGCCCGAGATCGCCGCCTTGCTGGATCCAGATCGCGATGACAGACCCGAGCTGATGATCGCGGTGGGCCACCACGAGCTGTTGGTTCGCGCCGTGTCCCTGGCGGACCGGGCGGACGGTGGGCGCCGCGGTCGCCTGGCCCTGCTGGAAGACGTGACCAAGTTGCGCCGAGCCGAGCAGTACCGCAGCGAGTTCGTGGCGAATGTCTCCCACGAACTCCGCACCCCGGCCACGGCCATCGCCGGCTACGCCGAGACCCTGCTCGAAGACCGGGACCAGCTCGATCCCCACGTCGCGCGCATGGTCGAGGTGATCTCTCGCAACGCGCGTCGGCTCACGGACCTCTTCGACGACCTGCTCTACCTGTCGCGGATCGACGCCCAAGAGGGACCCCTGCCGCTGTCGGCGGTGGTGGTGGCTCCGGTCGTGACCGAGTGTCTGGACAAGATCGCCGCCGCAGCCGCCACCAAGGACCTGACTTTGCAGACCTTTGGTCTGGATGGGGTCCGGGTCATCGCCAACCGCGAGGCGCTGGGTCATGTTGTCGGCAATCTGGTCGAGAATGCGGTCAAGTACAGCCACCATGGCGGGGTCATCACGGTGGGGGCGCGGCGCCGCGGGAGTGGCTGGCGGATCGAGGTCATCGACGTGGGCATCGGTATCGAGCCTTCCCAACACGACCGCGTCTTCGAGCGCTTCTACCGGGTCGACAAGGGACGCTCTCGGGCCGCCGGTGGAACCGGGCTGGGTCTGGCCATCGTGGCCCGTCTGTGTGACAAGATCGGCGCCGAGCTGAGCCTACGTTCCCAACTGGGCAGCGGCAGCGTTTTTCGTGTCTTGCTGCCCCAGGCTGACGACGCTATTGCCGCTTCCTGACCTGTCGCCTGGTGTTCGGTGTGAAGCTGCTCTTCCTGTGTTGGCTGTGTTCCCTGGCCGGCTGCGGCCTGGGTCTTCAGCCCTTCGCCCCGGACGCCGGCCTGGACTCGGGCCAAGCCCACGGTGCTATCTGGGTCGACGACATCAGCCCGACCTGGGGACCGACCGCGGGCGGCACGGCGGTGACCATTCGCGGGGGCGGCTTCCAAGGGGACGTTAGCGTCCTGTTCGGCGGCGCCTCGGTGGAAGTGACCGTGCTCGGTACGGACGAGCTCGCGGTCACTTCGCCGGCCACCAGCATCGAGATCACGGTCGACCTGACCGTTCGCAGCGACAAGGGCGAGACCGTGGTGAGCGACGGCTTCACCTATAGCGACAGCGGTCCGCCCGACACGGGCAGCACCGGCGGGACTGGAACCGGGGACGGGGGTGGCACTGGCCCCGAGGCCGGCAAGGTCAGCGGCTTCGTCGAGTTCTACTACACGGTGACGGCGTGTCCTTCCTGCTTCGTCGACGCCATTCAGCTCGACATCGGGGCCGATGCCCGCTTTCACGCGCCAGTCAACGGTTCGTGGTTGGACTGGCTGCCCCCGCAGGGGTCCTGCTCCGCTGGCGCGGTGTCGACGCCGCTCACGTCTGACTCGATCGATGTGGGGGACTGGGTGTACCTCCAGGCGGGCACCACCTCGCACGGTCTGCGGCGGACGACGGGGGGTGGTCAGACCCTGTACCAGGTCACGGGCCTGGCCAGTGATGACTACGTGCGCAACAGCAGTTGGGACCTGTCCGTGGCGGACGGTGCAAGCTGGGGCCCGTTTACGCTCACCGACCTGCTTGCGACCGAGGGCTTTGACGACATTCAGCCCAGCGCGATCCTCAACGACAGTCCCCAGGCTTTCACCGCCCAGATCAACCCCAACAACGCAACCTTTAGCTGGGCTCCATCCGGGCTCGCTAGCGACTTCATCACCATCGTGGATGCCTACCGGTCCAGCGACGGAAGCTACATCGCGGGCGTTGTCTGCGACTCCGCGGACTCGGGCTCGGTGACCGTGCCGGTGTCTGCCCTGTCGGGCTTTCCCAGCGGCTCGCTGCTGGTGATCACGATGTACCGCTACCAGGTGGAAGACGCGATCAACCCGGTCGACGGCAGCACCGTGCAGGGGGTCAGCAGCTTCGGTCTGGTCGGCACCGGGGTGTTGCGCTGATCATTCAGGACCACGGGCCCGGCGGGTGGCCAGACCAGCGTGAGGGCGACGCCGAAGGTGCCGACTCCTAGCCAGAAGCCCCACCCCAAGCGACCGGTGGCGGCCGGGGGCGCGCGGGACTTGTCCATCACCAAGGCGATGGGGCAGGTCGCGAGCGTCCACCTCGACGCCCGCCAGGGCGGCCTGAAGTGACTGGAGGTCCGAGCCCACTCAGTCCAAGACCTCGACCTCGTCGCGTCGGGTGCTGGTGAGAAGATCGCGGATCTGCTCGGCGCGGCCAGGGTCGTGGATGCGGTACACGTCTCGAAGCTGCGCAAGCAGGTCGCGTGCCCGCCGGAAGGCCGAGACCAGCTCGCCGGAGATGTCGGTCGGTGCCTGGATGTTGTCCATGATCTCGCTGAGCGCCTGGCCCTGGGCCCACCACAGCCCGAAGGGGATCATCTCGGGGTCCCAGGTCAGGTCTTGGCCGGTGACCTTCTCGGCGCTGGTCACGGCGTCAGAGTGGCGGACCTTGCTGACGCGCCGTGCGACCCCCTTGTAGCGCCTGGCCTCGCTGGTCCAGACGCCGCGGGGCAGGTTGTTGACCATGCCGCAGAGGATGCCGAACAGCTCGGGCATCGGGACCTCGCCGACCACACCCTCCAGGACGAGCTCGGTGAGGAAGACCTCGCTGAACTGGATCAGGCGCAGGATGTTGGCGCCCGCCCCCAGCACCCAGTTGCTAGGGGTTGGTGTCTCACCAGCATCACCTTCGGGGCGTCGGATGTAGCCCCAGTGTTCCAGCCAGTTGACCTTGGCCATCAGCTCGTCCCAGGTGGCGTCGGTGCGCTGGACGGCGTGCGTCTTGAGGCGCCGTAGCTGCTGTACATCGCGCTTGAGGCTGCGCGGGATCGGCGCGCCTTCTCGCCAGCCTTGGTCGAGGAGGCGCTTGGCGAGGGCGGTCGCCTGGCGCCGCTCGGAGGACGCGCGGTGAAGCCGATGGAAGGCCAGGAAGCTGCGGTCCACCAGGGTCCTGACCTGGGCCTCGGTGTGGCGCTCCAGCAGGTTGACGACGCTGTGCAGGGACAGGCCGAAGCGGCTGCGGACCTTCTCGGTCTCTCCCTCGAGGTAGCGCTTGAGCTGTCGGCCCACGGCAGGCCAGGCGTCGATGTCGGTGCGAACCACCACCAGGCCCTCTTTGTCCATGCCTCGGCGCCCGGCCCGGCCGGCCATCTGCATGAACTCGCGCGCCGGCAGGGGGATCATCTCGCGGCCGTTGTAGCGCTCGAGCTTGTCGAAGACCGCGCAGCGAGCAGGCATATTGATGCCCAGGGCGAAGGTCCCCGTACAGTAGAGGACCTTGACCAGCTTGCGCTCATACAGCTCTTCGACCAGGGCCTTGAGCATCACGTGTACGCCTGCGTGGTGGAAGGCGACGCCGTGGCGATAGAGAAAGGCCAGCTCGTGGTCCAGGGCATTTTCGCCGCCCGGCGTCTGCTGGAGTGCTTCAATCGCGGCGACCACCTGGTCTTCTTCATCCGGGCTCAACAGGTTGTTGCCCTTGCGGTCCAGGCGCTGGCCCAGGCTGCGGGCCATGCCCTCGGCGTCCTTGCGGCTCTGGACGAAGTACAGGTAGGGAAGCCGCTCTTCGACCAGGCACAGAAAGACGTCGCTGTGGCGGGTCGGGTGCCCCAGCCGCGGTTCACGCCGCGAGCGCCCGTGACCCCGGCTGCCGTGCCGACCGCCGCCCTGCTCGGCCTTTTTCTTCCATGCGTCGTAGAAGATCCGCATCTGGGCGGGTTCCAGCAGCCCGCCTTCGTGGGTGGCGACCAGGTAGTGCAGGGGCACGGCGCGCTGTTGCTCTTCGATGACGGCGACCTTGTGCCCTCGAACCGAGCGCAGCCAGTCGGCGAATTCGTCCAGGTTGGAGAGTGTGGCGGAGAGTCCGACCACCTGGATTGAGTCGGGCAGGTAGATCAACAGCTCTTCCCAGGTCGTGCCCCGCTCGGGGTCGTCCAGGAAGTGGATCTCGTCGACGATGACCGCGCCCAGGTCTGGAAGATCCTGCCCCTGCAAGAGCTGATTGCGCAGGATCTCGGTGGTCATCACGCGACAGGGTGCGTCGGGCCGGATCACCAGATCGCCAGTGACGAGACCGACCCGTTCGGGCCCGAGCAGCTTGCAGTAGTCACGGTATTTCTGGTTCGACAGCGCCTTGATGGGGGCGGTGTAGACGACCTGTTGGCCTTGGGCCAGGGTGTCCTCCACCATCCAGTCGGCGACGACGGTCTTGCCGGTGCCAGTGGGGGCGCAGACCAACACGGTCTCGCCGCGCTGCAAGGCCACGATGGCCTGCTCTTGGAAGGGGTCGAGGGTGTAGCCGCGGTAGTTCATGGCCCACGTGGGGTTGGAAGAGTGGGGTTGGAAGAGGTGCCGCGAGCCTATGACGGTGGCCGTGTTCGTGGGATCGCGAGGGCTCAGTCGGTTGGTGACAAGCAGTTGCAACTCAACAATGATCGCGTGCTGGACGCTGTTGTCGGTGGGCTTCGCACCAGGTGGGAGGGTAGTTTCGCCCAGTGGAGAAAATTTTTCGTTGACTCGGTTGAGGATTTGGGGCACAACGTAGGTGCGCGAAGGGAAAGACCCACTTCCGCGCGGAGCACACTCAAGGGAGAGACACCATGACAACCATCAACCGCCTCATCCAGGACGAATCCGGCGCAACCGCAATCGAGTACGGCCTCATCGCCGGCCTTGTCTCCGTCGCGATCATCGCGGCCCTCACGGCCCTCGGTACCAGCCTCTCCGACCTCTTCTCGTCGATCTCCAGTACCGTCTCCAGCGCAGCGTCCGGCTCGTAGTCGCCGCCTGTTCTGAACACGCACCCCCGGAAGCCGCCTGGCTCTCGGGGGTGTCGTGCGTCTGGGGTGCTTGATCGAGGATTCGTCAGCGACTCGTCAGTCCGTCCAGGCGATGGCCAAGGTTCCGTGACCGTCGATGACGTCCACGGCGAATTCTTTTGCCAGCTCCGACCGCTTCAGCTTCGGCCCCCACACCGCGACCGAGTAATGTCCATCGGGTACGCCTGAGATGGTGAAGTGTCCCTCTGCATCGGTCACCGCGAAGTGGGGGGTGGCCAGCACCACCACAAAGCCCTCCATTTCCGGGTGCAGCGTGCAGAGCTGCGTGTACACGCCGACCGTGCTGAAGGTGTGAGACCTGCGCTGACTCCTCGACCAGGTTCCCAGGTTGTAGCCCTCGCCGTCAGGCGAGAAGACATTGTGATTGACCGGGTCGTTGTTGATGAAGTCGACCGTGGTCCCGACCAGCACGGGCAGGACGTGCGGCACAAAAGCCAGATCCTGCTGGTCCAACAGGGGGTGGCTGGATCGCGGGGAGGGGTGCTCGGTGGGGACCGTCACCGACACGACGATGTTGGCGTTCCCCTTGTTGTGCTGAAGAGTGCCCTCGATGGTCCCGGCCAGGGCGGTCGAGCCGAAGCACAGGCTGGTCGACAGGATGATCGCGCCAAATATGGCGCACTTGTGGGCGGCGGCACTAGTAGGCATAGGTCATCCTCAGGCGGACAGACTCCAGCTCTGGCGAGACGACAGCGCTGGGTGAGGTTGGACTGGCAGTTCCCATGGCTGCTCCCCAGCCCGCCGGTGGCGCGCCGCGGGATCGCTCGACCGTGGCGAGGAGGACGAACTTGAGGTTGGCCCGTGCCAGCGCGGCGACGCCAGGGCTGAGCCGCAGGTCGGAGAGGGTGGCGCTGCCGTCATCGGGGTGGATCATCGTCCACTGAGTCCGGACGACAGGAAACAGCCAGGGAAAGACCCGGACCGACAGCTCGTCTACCTGGCTCAGGACGGAGACGCCCAGGCCGGCGCCATCGACATCGTCGTGCGTTTCGCCTCGGACACTGGCGTCCAGCACCAGCGCTTGCAATTCGGCTCGGACACTGCCCCCCAGGCTCAGGGCTGTGTCGATGCTGCCATCGGTGGCCTGGGACGAGGACCGGGCGCCGTTGACGGCCAGCGTGATCGCGGCGCCTGGCCTGGGCTTGTCGTCGGGTGTGACCGCGCCGGCTTCACCGTCCATTCGTAGCCCTCCCAGCCGGACGCCCATGTGGGCGTAGACATCCTGGGGGGTGCGCAGGCGGGCATTTTTGCCTTGTTCCAAGCCCATCGACCAGTCGAAGCGTCCGGCCACCAGACCGTTGAGTTCGATGAGCTTGTCAGGGGCGCCAAGTGCCCAGGCCGCGTCGGGCGCGCGTCCGTACAAGGCGGTGACCGCCAAGGACGGTGTCGCTCGGTCGTCGATGTAGGAGGAGTGCGTGCCGAAGCTCGACGTGGTCGGGGCGGCCTGGCCGATGATCAGGTTCAGGGTGTGGGCCGTCCCGAGCAGGTCGTTGAAGTGTACCGTGGCGCTGTCCACCACCACGCCCTGCTGGTCCAGGTCGATGTCCGCGTAGAAGGTGTTGTGGGCGTCGAAGCTGCCTGCGGCCAGCAGTGACACGCTGTCGACTAGATCGTTGATGATCAAGGCCGCCCCGTCGTCGGCCCGCGCTGCGCTGGAGCCCGTGTCGGGGTGGGCCCTGATCTCACCATGCACAGCCAGGGCCAGCGGCACCTGCCCGGGCAAGGTGCTGGGCCAGACGGCCTTTGGAAAGACGCGCTTGTAGGCCTGGCTGCCCATGGACAGGACTCGCTGCTTGACCATCTCGTCGTCGGCTTCTGGGAAGCGCAGGCCATCCCGTCGGAAAGCCTCGCCGAAGGGGTTGAGCCGAGGGAAAACCGTGTGACAGGTCTCGCAGCTTGTCCCATACTTTCGGGCAAAGGCCGGGATCGCCAAGGCGGGCTGGGACAGAAGCCCCAGCGCGATCATGCAGGCCATCGCCAGGACCCTGCTCAGATGGACCCTGCTTGCTCGCATCATTCCTGCTGCCAGCGCGCCAGGCGCCGGTACAGGGTGGCCTGGTCGATCTCCAGCATCGCGGCGGCTCGTTCACGATTGTTGCCCGCGGCTCGCAACACCCACGCCACATGCTGACGTTCGAAGTGGTCGACTGCGCCGCGCAGGGCCACGGGGAGCGACTCGCCAGATCGAAGCTCCATGGGCAGATGATCGGATTCGACCCGTCCGCCACCGCTGAGAATGGTGGCCCGCTCCAGCACATTGGACAGCTCGCGAACATTGCCCGGCCAGTCGTAGGCCAGCAGTCCGCGCATCGCCGCGTTCGTGAGGGTTGCGGAGCGACGGCCCTGGGACCGGGCGTGTCGCCGAAGGAAGTGCTCGGCCAGGGTCGGGATGTCCTCGCGCCGCTCGCGCAGGGGAGGCAGCGGGATCCGCATCACGTCCAGGCGGAACAGCAAGTCCTGGCGGAAGCGATGCTCGGCCACGGCGACGGCCAGGTCCTGGTTGGTCGCGGCGACCAAGCGAATATCGACGCGCTCTGGGCGGTCGGCGCCAACAGGCAGGACCTCGCCAGACTCCAGGGTGCGCAGCAGCTTGGCCTGCAGGCCGATCGGCATCTCCACCAGCTCGTCCAGGAAGACCGTGCCGCCGCTGGCCGCCCGCAGGATCCCGGCACGCCGCCGATCAGCGCCGGTGAAGGCGCCGCGTTCGTGGCCAAAGAGCTGAGCTTCCACCATCTCGGCGGGCAAGGCCGCCATGTTGACGGCGATGAACTCGCGCCCTGCCCGCTTGGAGCGCGCGTGGATGGCGCGGGCCACCAGTTCCTTGCCGGTTCCGCTCTCGCCGGTGATCAGCACATTGGTCGACGTGGGCGCCACCATCTCCACCAGCTTGTGTACCGCCCGCATGGGGGGGCTGTCGCCGACCAGCCCCTCGAAACCGCGGTCTCGGCTCAGCTCGCGGCGCAAGCGCAGCAGCTCGCCACGCAGCGCCTGGTTGGCCAGGATCCGAGACGCCTTCTGGACCAGCTCTTCGCCGACCACCGGCTTGAGCAGGTAGTCCGCGGCGCCCGTCCGCAGGGCCTCGATGGCCGAGTCGACCGACGCATAGGCCGTCATCACCAGCACGCTGGTCTCGGGCCGCTGGGCCAGCAAGCGCCGCAACAGGCTGAGTCCATCCAGACGCGGCATGCGGATGTCCGTGACCACCAGCGCAAAGTCCTCGTCGAGGGCCCGCTCCAGCCCCGCCATGCCGTCCTCGGCCGTCTCCACCGCGTAGCCGGCGTGGGCCAGGTACTCGGCCAGGTTGACCCGCAGGACCTCTTCATCATCCACGATCAGGATCCGCGCGGTCATGTTCCTGCCTCCAGGGGAATGTGTACCGCGAAGACGGTCCCGTCGTCCCCAGTCCTCTCCATGACCAGGGAGCCCTTCAGGCCTTCGACGATACCGCGGCTGACGAACAGCCCCAGGCCGGTCCCGCGACCGGATGCCTTGGTGCTCAGCAGTGGCTCGAAGAGTCGGG
Organism: Oligoflexia bacterium; assembly: GCA_013152105.1. GTDB lineage: Bacteria > Myxococcota_A > UBA796 > UBA796 > UBA2385 > UBA2385. The sequence goes on from JAADHA010000608.1 coordinate 10,698, forward strand.
CGCGCATCTCTTCGGCGATGCCCGTTCCTGTGTCGATCACGCGCACGATCACCTCGGTGCTGGTGGCCTGGCCCTCGATCCGAAGGGTGCCGCCCTCGGGCATGGCGTCCATGGCGTTGATGCCAAGATTCAGCAGCACTTGGACGAGCTGGTCTTCACGAGCGCGTACGCCGGGCAGAGTCGGAGGCCCATCCGTCACGATGTTTACGCAACGTGAGCGTGGGTCATGGCCCAGCAGTCTGGCCACGTCGCCGATGACCTGTGCCACCGAGACAAGCACGACATCGTCGCGTTTGCGGCGCGCGAAATTGGTCAGCTCTCGCAGCAGCCCCGCCATGCGCTGCACCTGTTTCTCGATCACTGGCAGGGTCTGCTGGGCCCGTTCGCTGTCCGGCATCTCGCGCACCAAGCGTAGCTGAGACTGGATCGAGGCCAGCGGGTTGCCGATCTCATGGGCCAGACCCGCCGCCAGCAGGCCCAGAGCGGCCATCTTCTCCTGGTGCATGGCTTGGGCAACCAGTTGTTTTTCCACCGTGACCACCCGGCCGATCTGGACGACGGCTTCGACCCGGTCCTGTGCCGCGGGGTCCTGTGGTGCGGGGTCATCGGTTTTGACCAGGACGGGGAAATTCTCGATCTGCAGGATGTCTTTGCCACGCACTGTGTCGATGGTGATCTCATCGCGCGTCGGGCGGCCGGTCGCGAAGACCTGGCACACCGGGCAGCCTTCACAGGGCGCGGTGTCACCGATGAGCAGGCCCTGACGGCGTTCGCCGACCAGGGGCTGGCCGTGCAGGCGGACCGCGGCGTGGTTGGCCTTGAGAATCCGCAGGTCCGAGTCGACGACCAGGACCCGCTGCTCGATCGAGTTCAACAGCAGCTCGGTGAACTCCTGGCTTCGCTGCAGGGCCGCCGTGCGTTCGGCGATCCGCCCCTCGAGCAGGTCATGGGCTTCCTTCAGCGCGGTGCTCATCGAGTTGAAGCTGCGGGCGAGCTGTCTCATCTCGACCGCGCCGACCTCGGGGACGCGCTCGCCCACGACGCCGGACTCCATGCGTCGGGCCGCATCGGCCAGGGTGTGCAGCGGGCGTGCCGTGGTCCGTGCGGTCACGAACATCACCGGGAACATCAGCGCCACGAAGGCTGTGCCCAGCACGATCGCCTGCCACTTGAGGCGCTCGACCGCGGCCAGCGCCTTGCGGTCGGGTAGCTCCAGCATGATCCCCCAGCCCAGGCTGGGCATGGGGGCGTAGGCACCGATGGCCTCTCCGGCGATGGGGCTGTCGTAGCGCCCGACCCACTGTTCGCCGGCCTGTATGATCGCCAGCGCGGCGGGGTGCATCAAAGCACCGAAGCGCTGGCTTGGATCGTCGCTCGAGCTGAACAGGAGCCGCCCCGCGGAGTCGACCAGGTAGACATCGGCGTCGGTGGTGCGCTCCCTGTGGGCCCGCAGCAGCTCTTTTCGGATGTCCATCTGGAAGCGACCACACAGAAATCCGATCGGCTTGTCCTGCGCCCGCAGGACGACGGCGTGGACGAAGGCGGGTTGGCTGAGCGTGCCGGTCACCGGGTCGAGGTCGGGTCCGACCGTGATGGTGTTGTCGCCGCTCGACCAGCGGCAGATCTTGGTAGTCTCCGCTACCGTCTGCATGAGAGAATCTTCCGAGGTGGCCAGAAACTTGAAGTTTTTGTCGAGGACAATCAGCGCCTCGGTGCTCTCGGTTTCGGCCGCCTTGGCCGCAAGGTGCATGTGCAGGCGGTCGAGGTAGTCGGCCTCTTGGACCGGGTCCTGTGTGGTGGCCATCGCCAGCACCAGGGATGAGAGATAGCGGTTGCCGGCGGCGATGGATGACAGCAGTTCCCGTCGAGAGTGTACGAAGCCCAGGGTGTCGGAAGCTTCCAAGGCGGCGACATTCTGGGCGTTCTGGAAGGCCGTGCGGGTGAGCTGCAGGCGCGTTTGGATGTAGCCCCAGGCGTTGGTGAAGAGCAGCGGCCCCAGCGAGAAGGCCACCAGCAGCCCGAACAGCCGCGCCCGCAGGCTACCGGGGAAGCGGGCTTGCACCGTCGGCGTGGGGTCGGGCTGGTGGGGGCGCATGCCGACCCAGTTAGCAGCTTTTCGCTGGTGGGGGAGGGTGGCTTTTGCGTGTCTGCGGGCAGATTCGGCGACCTGTGGGACGGCGACCCTGGCTTGGGGCGCGCGGTGCTGCTGGTCTCGACAGCGGACGCAATGGAGATCCGATGGTGGCTGGAGGCCGATGCCGACGTGCCGGTGGAGCGTCGCGCGGCGTCCACGTCGATAGCCACGCCGATGGCGGGCAGCTCCACCTGCTGGCCCGGCGCCGGTAGTGCGGGAACTTGCCCCCACGGTCCCATTCCTCGGTGCCCTTGGACAGAACCTCGACCAGAACGGCGGGGTTGGTGGCAGCGATGTGGTCATCTACAATCGGGAGTGCCCCGGGGTGCAGATCGAGATCGCCTACGTGCGCTGCAGTGAGTTGCGGGGCTCGGGCTGGATCCCCGTCATGCTCGTCGACCATGTCAAGCTGGCCGCCATCTGCACCAAGCGCTCGGGGCCGCTGGAGTGGCGCCTTGCCTACCGGAGGTCCGAGACGCAGAAGGTATCGCCCGGGTCTTGGAGCAACG
>JAADHA010000406.1 GCA_013152105.1 Oligoflexia bacterium
TGAAGCCATGGACGAGACCGCTGGCCTGAGACAGGAGCGCGCTGTGACGGATCATGGACCAAACTTGCCCCGCCACCACCAGCGGGGCAAGGCGGCGTGGTTGCGCTTCGCGCACAGCGCTCCTACCATTCCCCCTCCAGGGGTCGGCCGCCAGCGTCCTCGCTGCCCGCGCTCTACGCCCCCGTCTCTCTGTCCCGTCGATCACCGGTAGCCTTGATGCCCCGCACCGTGCCGATCCTTCCGGCCCTTCTCCTCGCCGCATGCACCGCGACTGGTGGAAGCGGTGCTGGCTATCAGTTCACCATCACGCCCGTCGTGCCCCGCAACCAGGACACCCTGCTGTCCAGCCTGGACCGCATGGACCTGGTCGTCGACGACGGCACCAAGGACCCTGCCACCTACGAACTCACCGGCCTGGGCACCGGCGATGTCTCAACCTTCGACCAGATCCCCGTGCTCGACGGCGCGGTGCTGGAGCTTCGCGGCTACATCGGGAACAACCTGGCCGCCTACGGGCGCACCGAAGCCCAGACCGTGGACAGCGGCACACTGAATGTTCGGGTGCTGCTCACTGCGGTCGACGAATTCGCCGAGCTGAGTCCGCTGCCCGAGTCCCTCGCTTTCGCGGCGATGGCCCCGGGGGGCGACGGCCGCTTCCTGTTCTTCGGCGGCAACGGCGACGGCGTCTACAGCAGCACCGCGGCGTCCGCCACCATCTACGCCTTGGACCTGGCACCGGCAGACACGGACCTGCTGTTCTCCGCCCTGGATGTCGCGATGCCCCCTCGCGACGACGGGGGCCTGGGTCGGATCTGCCACAGCGCCACCGCGATGACCCGCGGCGGTCACGACCAGGTCGGCCAGATCCTGGTGGCAGGCGGCGCGGGCGCCTTGATGTCGGAACAAGACGGCACCTACTCGCCCGATATGTCCACCATCACCTGGTCGGCATTCCTCTTCGATCCCGCCACTGACACGGTCAATCCGCTGTCCGAGGCCCAAGCCCTGGTCCAACCCCGCTGCGGCCACACCGCGACCGAATTGCCCAACGGCGACATCGTGCTGGTCGGCGGTTTGGGGGCTGGCGGCCCAAACTATATCAACGTGCAGGATTCGGTCGAGATCTACGATCCGGTCAAGGGCGGCTTCGACTACTACACCGGCGATCACACGGGTCCCTTCCTGTTTCACGCCGCCGCCGCGCTGGGTGATAGCGGCGTCCTGGTCTGTGGTGGAATGAAGTCGGGGTCGACTTTTTCGGCGTCGGGCGCCTGTGACCTGGTGTCGGCATCGGGCACCATCTCCGCGGCCACCGCGCTCCCGGATGATGTCGCCGTGATCCACCCCGCGATGGCGCCCCTTCCCGACGGTCGCGTCCTGCTGGCCGGCGGCGCGACACCGTCTGGCACCAGCGATCTCTGGGGTTTTCCGGCCGATGTGACCAACCGCGCATGGATCTACGACAACGGGACCTGGACCGAGACGGACAGCATGTCCATCCCCCGGGCCATGCACAAGATGGTGGCCCTACCCGACGGAGACGTGTTGGTGGTTGGCGGCGTAGACGAGATCTCGGGCTTCTGGAATATGGACTACGGGTCCGCCGCCGCTGTTCCCTGCGCCGAGCTGTTCGACGCCGCGACCGAGCGCTTCGCCAAGATCGGCGACTGCGACACCAAGGCTGGCATTGGCGCGCTGCCGCTGCCGACCGCCCTCCCCGCCGTCGCCCTAGACCCGGACTTTGGCGTATTGGTCGCCGGGGGTCTCTCCCCCGACGAGAGGGCGACGAACGGCGTCAGCCTATACGTGCCGACCCCCTGAAGGGGCCGCGCGCATCCATCCAGCCCGCGCCTGCTCAGCCTGGTCCCCACCACGCCTGGGCTTCGCCCGGACCGACCAGGTCGGCCACGCCGGCGGGCAGCAGGTGGCCTACGGGCTGGCCGCTTCGCAAGCGGGCGCGAATGTCAGAGCTGCTGAGGTCCGGGAAGACCACGGCCTGGTCGGGCACCGGGAAGCCAGGACGACCCACGATCAGCGGCGGGAATTCCTGTCGCAGGGCCGCCCAGTCATGCCAGCGAGGAAGCTGCGGCACGACATCGGCGCCCACCACCAACACCAGTTCGACCCCAGGGTGAGCGCCTTGGAGGTGACGCAAGGTGTCGATGGTGAAGCTGGGCACTGGCAAGTGGGCCTCGATGTCCAGGACCGCGATCCGGTCGTCCCCCGGCAACACCAGCTCGGCCGCCATGGCCCGGCACCAGGCCAGGCGCCGGTCGAAGGGGGCCAAGGACTTGTCGTGCTGGCCTTCGAAGGCGTGGCGATAGACCGGCACGATCCACACGGCGTCGACGCGACGGGTCCACAGCAGCCAGGCCACGACCATGGCATGGCCGACGTGGGGGGGGTTGAAGCTGCCGCCGTAGACCGCGACTCGCACGAGCGACCTCCTGCCCGCGTCTAACGCGCAGCCACTCGCTGGCGGTGGCTCCACCCAATGGGCGGGGGCGCCGTGTTACCTTCACGTCGTCTGGCTTGTTGCCGTGTAGCCGCGATCTCGGCCCAGCCAAAGCACAAAGCCCCCGATTCACAAAGCCTCGCGGCCGGGCCTGGAGCGCTGCGACCTTGCCCCCTTGCGATCTCCCAATCGGCGTTTTCGATTCCGGGGTCGGTGGTCTCACCGTGCTCGGCGCCCTGGCACGCCGCCTGCCCGGCGAACACCTGCTGTACCTGGGCGACACCGCTCGGGTGCCCTACGGCACGCGATCACCCGACACAGTCGTACACTACGCCGAACGGGTGGCTGGCCACCTGCTGGGCCAGGGAATCAAGGCCCTGGTGGTCGCCTGTAACACGGCCACGACCTGGGCCCTGCCCGCGCTCCAGCGCACCGCACAGGCCCGTGGCATCCCGGTCATCGGCGTGATCGAGCCGGGTGTGATCGCGGCCCTCGCCACGACGCAGCGCGACCACATCGCCGTCATCGGCACCGAGGGCACCATCCAGGGCGGCCGCTACGCCGAGCAGCTCCTGGCCAGGCGGCCCGGTCTCGAGATCAGCGCGGTGCCCTGCCCGCTCTTCGTCGCCCTGGCCGAAGAGGGCTGGGTCGGTGACGACCCCATCGCGCGACTGGTGGCCGAACGCTACCTGGGCCAGCTCCGGGGTGGTCCAGACACGGTGATCCTGGGCTGTACCCACTACCCGCTGCTGCGAGACGCGATCCAGTTCACCCTGCCCGGTGCCCACCTGGTCGACTCTGCGACCGCGACCGCCGATGCGACCGCCGACCTGCTCGCGCAGACCGGCCTGCTGCGCGACGCCAGCCAGGGTGGCCAACGACGTTTCCTGGTCACCGACAATCCACAGCGCTTTGTCCGCGTCGCGCGCCACTTCCTGTCCGCGACGGGCGCGCTCGGTGCGAAGGGCTGGGAGACCAAGATAATCGCGCCCCAGGTGGTCGACATCGACGACTCCGACCACGCCGTCTGGCATGCACGGATCGGGGCTCGGGGATGATCCGGCTGTACCATGTCCACAAGCGCTACGGCGACATCAGCGCGCTCCGTGACGTCAACCTGCGGGTGGCCAAGGGCGACTTCGCCTACGTCACGGGCCCATCCGGCGCCGGCAAGTCGACCATGCTCAAGCTGCTCTACGGTGCCGAAAAGCCGACCGAGGGCAAACTGCTGCTGGGCGGCGTAGACGTGTCCAAGCTGTCGCGCCGGCGCCTGCCCGCGCTGCGCCGGAACATGGGGATCGTCTTCCAGGACTTCAAGCTCATCAACAGCCGCACCGTCACGGACAATATCGGCCTGGCCCTCGAAGTGATCGGGACGCCGCGGGCGCTGATCGATCGCCGGGTCTCCGCCGTGTTGGGGATCGTGGGTCTGCGCGGACGAGGCCAGGAATACCCAGCCACGATGTCGGGCGGCGAACAGCAACGCGTCGCCGTCGCCCGCGCGATCATCAATGATCCGTCCATCCTGCTGGCCGATGAACCGACCGGCAATCTGGACGGCGGCATGGCCATTGAAGTCATGGAGATCCTCCAGTCCATCAACCTGCGCGGCACCACGGTCCTCGTCGCGACGCACGACGCGGGCCTGATGGATCGCTTCCCCTTCCGGCGCCTGCGCTTCGAGTGCGGCAAGCTGGTCAAGAGCTGAGGCCCCGGGTGCACTCACTCAAGCACATCCTCCGCCGCGCCTTCCGCTCTCTGTGGGAGCACGTCTACCTCAACGCGATGGCCGCCATGGTGATCGCGGCTGCTCTCTTGCTGATCGGCGTGTACCTGACGGTGCAGTTCAACCTGAACGCCATCGTCGACACCTGGGAGCGCGACGTTCACGTCAGCGCCTACTTCCACAGCGATGTCCCCGAAGCCCGGCGCTTCAGCCTGCGCGACGAGATCGCCAACCGGCCCGAAGTGGCCAGCGTCCACTACGTCAGCGAGTCCGACGCACGCGCCTGGCTGGTCCAGCGAGTCAACGACCTCGACCCCGTCCTGACCGAGCTGGGGGATGACGCGCTCCCGGCATCTCTGGAGATCTCGCTGACCAGCGCCCAGGCAAGGCCCGACGCGATCGCCGCCTTCGCCGCCAGCCTGGATCCATCCGACTTCGAGGATATCGACTACGGTCAAGAGTGGATCGAGCGCTTCAACGCCTTCTTGTCCCTGCTGCAGCTCTTGGGGGCAGTGCTGGGTTCGCTGGTCGGCCTGGCTGCGCTCTTCCTGGTGGCCAACACGATCTACCTGATCGTGTACAGCCGCAAGGACGAACTTGAAGTGCAGAAGCTGGTCGGGGCGACCGGGACCTACATCGTCGCGCCCTTCCTGATTGAAGGGGCCGCTCAAGGTCTTCTGGGCGCGGTCCTGGCGCTGGTCGGCCTGTGGGGTGTACACCGGGTCCTGGTGCTGCGCCTGCAAGACGCGCTGCAGCTCGGAGTGGCTGGCAAGCTGGCCTTTCTGCCCCCACCCTACCAGCTCCTGCTGGCGGGCTTGGGGATCCTGCTCGGCATCACGGCCGCCTTCCTCAGCGTCCGTCGTTTCTTGATGACGGCGCCATGAGCCGCATCCGAATGCTGGCTGTGGTCGGGGCCGTGTGGCTGGGCCCGACCCTTGGCCTGGGCTCGTGGGCGCCGACCGCCCACGCACAGGCCGCCTCCCAGGACGCATCGGACGCGACGCGCATCGACGAGCGTGGCATCCTCGACCAACTCAATACCCTCGACCGCGAGCTGCAACAGGTCCGCGACCAGCGCGAAGCCGCCCAGGACCGGCTGACGACCTTGCAAGAGAGCACCCGAAAACACGACGATGAGGCGGCCAGCGCTAGCGCCCAGCTTCAGGCCCAGCGGCCCGGCGCGGTCAAGCTGCTGCACGCGATCTACCGCTTGCACCGACGCGGCCTGGCTCGGATCATCTTCGGCGCCGACGACCCCACCGACCTGCGCCGCCTGGCCCACTACCTTCAAGCGATCCTCCAGGCGGACCTGGACCGGATGCATCAATTCAGTGACGTGGTCACCGAACGGACCGCGACCCGACAGTCACTGGAGAAAGACATCGCGTCCATGACCGCGCTGCGGGCCGAGCTTCAACTCCGCGAGGCCGAGCTTCGTGACCAACGCGCCCGGCGCCTCGCCATGCTCGACAACATCCGCAGCCGCCGCTCCCTGGCCCTGCGCGCTCGCTCCGAGTATGGGCAGGTCGGCCGACGTCTGGATGGGCGCCTGACCGCCCTCGACAGCAACTCTGATGCGATCCGGGAACAAGTCCGCACCATCAACCCCGAGGCCAACTTTCGCGCCCTCTTCGGTCACCTCCCCTGGCCCACCACGGGGCACCTGATCCGTCGCTTCGGTCCCTACTCCGACCCCTCCAATGGTGGCTCCTTCGACAGCCTGGGGATCGAGATCAGCGCCGACTATGGCACGCCCTTCCGTGCGGTCTTTGACGGGACCGTCAAGCTGGCCGACTTCATGCCCGGCTACGGCCAGACCGTCGCCATAGAGCACGGCCCCTACACAACGGTCTACAGCCACGCCAAGTCGCTCAGGGTGCGTCGCGGCGACCATGTCCGCGCCGGAGACATACTCGGGATGGTCGGTAACACCGGACTTACCGATGGAAACGGCGACGTGCTGGGCTTCGAGATCCGCTACAATGGGTCTCCTCAGGACCCCCTGCCATGGCTCGCTTCGCGCTGAAGAGCCGGTGCCTGCGCAAGAAACAACGACGCCGGGATAGGACCCGGTCCCCTCCTTGGTCGAGCTGCCATGAAGCACACTATCGCGTCCTTCGCAGCCGTCGCCGTGGCCTGCGCCCTCGGGCTGGCCGGTGGCAGCAGTGTCGTCAACTCAGCCTGGGCCCAGGGACGCAATCCCTACCAGGCGCTCGACACCCTGGCTCGGGCGATGACCGTGATCGACGCCTACCACATCGTGGCTGTGCCGCCCGACCGCCTGATCCACGCCGCGATCCGGGGGATGGCGGACAGCCTGGACCGCCACACGGTCTACCTCAGCCCAGACGAGTGGCAGGCCCTGCAAGAACGCAACGAAGGCCGATGGTTCGGGATCGGCATCGAGCTCTACCCCCAGCCCGAAGGGGTTCGCATCAGCTCGGTCGTCGAGGGTGGCCCCGCGGCGCTGGCCGGCGTCCACTCGGGCGACATCCTGGTCTCGGTTGACGGACAGACACTCGATGGACTCGACTTCAAGGATGTCGCCGAAATCATGATCGGGGAGACGGGCACACCGGTGCGCCTGGGGCTGTTGCGAGGCCAAGACACCCTGGAGATCTCCGTCGTTCGTGACCAGGTGATCGCGCCCGTGGTCCACGCCGAGCTGCTGGCTCCGGGACAGGGCTACGTCCGCATCGACCACTTCCGGCAGCGGACCGCCGCCGAGCTGGTCTCCGCCCTGGGTAAACTCGAAGAAGAGGGCCACCGCCCCCTCGACGGTCTGATCCTCGACCTGCGCGGGAACCCGGGGGGACTGTTGGAAGAGGCCGTGGCCACCATTGACCTGTTCGTCGACCATGGCTTGATCGTGGAGACGCGCAACCGGCAGGGCGACCAGGTCGAGGCCCACAGCGCCCAGATCGGCAGCAGTCTGCTCAAGGAAGACATCGACGCGCGACTGGTGGTGCTGATCGACGGCGGGTCGGCCAGCGCGTCCGAGATCGTCGCGGGCGCGCTCCAGGATCTCGGGCGCGCCGAGATCGTCGGCTCCCCCAGCTACGGCAAGGGATCCGTTCAGCAGATCTACGAGTTCGAGGACGGCTCGGCCTTGAAATTGACGGTCGCGCGCTACTATCTGGCTTCCGGTCGGACATTCGACACCGGAAAGGGCGTCATCCCTGACCTGCTCGTACCCCGTGAAGACGACCTGTTGATCGCGCGGCGGCAAATCGAGGACGCCCTCGCGAGCCTGCCCCCGGACCAGGCGACCGGTCTGAAGACAGATCTGGAACTGATCGTCGCCCACAGCCCAGCGGATCCTATGGAGTCCCCCGTGCCCCGAGCCGGCACGATCTCCGAGCGCTTGGCTCTTGACCCCCAGCTTCGGACCGCATGGCAACAGCTTCGCGACGCGCCCTGATCATCCGCCTGGGCTTGCTCGGCCTGTTGCTGTGCACGCTTGGTGCCGCGCTGTGGTGGGCACCCGAGCTGGCCCGCCGGGTGGTCCGCACCGGGCGAGGCGGCCAGCGGACGGCTTCTGTCCGAGACCACGCACCAGTCGACCGCGCGGTGGCAGACGCCCTCTCCCAGGCCGGCCTGAGGGACCGCCTGGACCACAGTGATCGGGACGGCGTGATCACCGAGACCTGGCGCGTGCCGCAGGGTCGCCAGGCGGCCGCCCTCGCGGACCAGATCCGCTCGTCCGCCCTCGCCTCGGGCGTGTCCGAGATCCACATCAGCCCCAGGGACCTGCTCGACGCCAGTCTGCGCGTCTACGCGGGAAGACAGCTCCGCTACGACCTCCTCCTGGTCCCCAGCCTGCCCGTTGACACGCCCCCACCGCCCTCGGCCAATCGGCGCGAGCGCCCGCTCGTGGCGATCATCATCGGCGGCCTTGGTCGGCGCGACGCCCACTGGCTCACCAACAGCGGCCTGCCCCTCACCCTGGCCATCCAAGCCTGGACACCCTACGCGCTGGCGACCGCGCGCGACGCGGGCCTGGCCTTGCAAGAGGTCCTGGTCGATCTCGACGGCGCCGCTGGCACCGATGGTTCGCAAACAGGCGGTTCGCAAACAGGCGGTTCGCAAGCAGGCGCTACAGATCCAGCCCAGGCACGCCAGGCCCTGCCCTTCTCGACGGGTTTCCTGCTGCGCGAGACCGACCCCGAAAGGCTGTCGGCCCTCCCACAAGCTGGAGTGGTCGTGACGACCGCCAGCATCGCCGCAGCCCGCCCCCCCAGCTTGCTGGTCCTGAGCGCGTGGCAAGGGCGCAAGCGACGGCTCAGCGACGTCCTGGCGCGTGTACGCTACCTTGCCGCCACCAAGCTCCACACCGCCGTGCTGCTTGAGAGCGACGATCCCATCCTGCCTGGCCTGCTGAGCTGGGTTCGGGACAAGGCACCGCGGCGCTACCGCGTCGTGCTGGCCAGCGAGTGCGCCCGGCCAAAGGACGTGGTCGGTCTGCCCGAGCAGGAGACCGGCGCGTCCGAGACAACATCGCCTGGCGCGCGCAGCGTCTCGGCCCGCAGCTCGCCGTAGAGGCTGACCAGCTCAGCCAGCGCGCGTAGCACCACGGCCGGACGAGCCCCGGTCTGGCTGCCGGCCTGGCGCGGATGATGGGACACGGCCACCTCGGTGAGCCTGAAGCCAGCCGCACGGGCACGCACCAGGATCTCCGTGTTGACAAAGGCCCCGCCCGATCGCACCAGAATCTGATCGAGAACACGCCGATGAAACAGCTTGAAGGCGCAGTTCACGTCGCGTACCGGCACATTGAAGAGCGCTTGAACCAGCCGCCCCCACGCCCATCCGTTGAGGCGCCGCACCATCGGGTCCCTGCGAGGCGAGCGAAAGCCAGCCACGATGTCGTAGCGCGAGGCGAGCGCGATCAAGCGTGGCAGCTCCGCCATGTCGAACTGCAGGTCCGCGTCGGTGAAAAAGACCAGGTCCCTGCTGGCCGCTCGAAAGCCCGTCTGGAGGGCCGCCCCGTAGCCCAGATTGCGACCGTGCCGCACCGGCAGTACCCGGCCGTCCAGCGCTTGCATGTCCTTCAGGATCGCCCATGTGTGGTCCGTGGAGCCGTCGTCGACCGCCACGATTTCCCAGTCCAAGCCCAGACCATCCAGCACCTGACGCCCGGCTGCCACGCTCTGCCAGATATTGGGAGCCTCGTTGAAGGCCGGCAGGACAACAGACAAGGACTGCACGGCCACGCCCCTACAGCATGCGAGAACCCGACCGGACTGGCAGCCAGACCCC
>JAADHA010000032.1 GCA_013152105.1 Oligoflexia bacterium
GTAGCGGTGCGGTCTTCGCCTTCGCCTGCCAAGCCGGGGCCCGGCTGGTGGGCGCCGACCGCAGCGTCGTGCGCAGCTTGGGCCGCTATGGCCGCCACGCTGGCATCGCCTGGCACCTGGCGGACGACCTGTGGGCGCTGGGCTTGGAAGGCGACGACTTGCTGAGGGAAGTGAGCGACCGGGCCGCCAGCGGTCGCACGCCCTTGGCCGTAAGCCTCGCCGCCGATCGCGACCCCGTCGTGGCAGAGACCGGGCGGCGCCTGGCTCGTCGGGCCGAGCCCGAACTTGCGAACCATCTGGCCCGTCGGGTCAGCGAAGCCGGCGGTCTCGCCGGTGAACACGAGAGACTCGTGCTCGAGACCTGGACTGCACGCAAGGCGCTCCACGCCCTACCACCCAGTCCTCCCCGCGAAGCACTGGACCACTTCGCCGCGCGCCTTGCCACCTGACTCAGAACATGGGTGTGCCGCAAGCCCTTGCCCACCGCGGTCAGTTCGCGTGCAATGAGTAGCCCGCCATGGCGTAGCATCCGCGTCATCTGGAGGATCCGATGAGCACCAGTCGCGACATCAGCACCCACAGCGCCGGAGTCGGCTACCTGCTCTGGCTCTTCGGTTTCACGGGGGCCCACCGCTTCTACTTTGGCAAGAACGTCAGCGGCCTCATCTGGCTGCTGACCGGGGGGCTCTGCGGCGTCGGCTGGTTCTTGGACCTGTTCCTGATCCCGGGCATGGACCGGGACGCGGACGCCCGCTACCGCGCCGGCCGCTTCGACTACACCATCGCCTGGATCCTCCAGACCTTCGGCGGCTTCTTGGGGCTGCACCGATTCTACCTGGGCCGGGTCGGATCGGGCCTGCTGTGGCTGTTCACCGGCGGCCTGTTCGGGTTCGGCTGGGCGATCGACTTCTGGATGCTCAACGACATGGTCGACGAGGCGAATCGGGGTTGATAGTCGCGCCTACGCGGAGCGGCGATGGAACGGTTTCTCTGGGTCTGCCTGGGCAGTGCGGTCGGCGGAGGCATGCGCTACCTGGTCTCAGGCTGGACGCTCAGCTTGCTGGGCGGGGCCTTTCCCTACGGAACCCTGGCGGTCAATCTGCTGGGATCCTTCGTGCTGGCTGCCCTGATGGTCGTGGGGATCGAGACCACCGTTCTGCCGCCGACCGTGCGCCTCGCACTCACGACCGGCGCGATGGGCGCGTTTACGACCTACTCGACCTTTAATTACGAGACCCTGAGCTACCTGCAAGATGGCGCCTGGGGCGTAGCCCTGACCAACATCCTGGTCACGGTCCTGTCCTGCCTGGCCGCGGGTGTCGCCGGCTGGAGCGCTGCTCGATGGATGCTCGGGGTGTAGAGGGGTGTAGGCTGTGTCAGACAACGCCAAAGCGGAGGCCGGGATGCGCGTGCTCAGCGGCGAACAGGTTCTCGCAAGGATCTTCATCGGCGAGTCTGATCGGTGGCACCCCCAGCCGCTCTATCTGGCCCTGCTGCAGCGACTGCGCAAGGAGGGCTTCGCGGGGGCCACCGTCTTCCGCGGCATCGCCGGCTTTGGCGCCCACAGCATCGTCCACTCCAGCCACCTGCTGCGCCTGTCCGAAGACCTGCCCATCGTGGTCGAGGTCGTCGACAGCGAAGAGCACATGGAGACCCTCACCGCGATCCTCGACGAGATGGTGACCGAGGGGCTCGTCACGATGGAAAAGGCCAAGGTGCTGAAGTACGCGGCGGGGGGCTAACGCCAGTGCACGCGCCCAGAAGTTCCTGAACACCGAAAGGGTTCCGTTTCACAACCCACCTTTGACCTCGCCCGCATCCTCCTGCCAAGGCCGCTCCACCCCCTGCACGCTGGCACGCACATTGCTAAACCAGTCAGCGTCTTCCGTGGAGCATCGCCCTGTTCTCTCGCCCCTCCGCACCGATCCTCAAGGCCTTGCTCGGCCTGCTGGTGCTGGTCGGACTGCTCGGTCTGCTCGGGCTGTTGGCCCCTCCGCTCGGGCGAGTCGTGGGCACAGCAATCGGCCGGCACCTGGTGCGGGATGACCACCCCACGCATGCAGACGCCATCGTCGTGCTCGGCGGTGATGTACACAAGCGCGCCCCCCACGCGGTGCGGCTCTATCAGCAGGGCGTCGCGCCTGTCGTGCTGGCGGTCGGTGGCACGGCTGACCAGGGTTCTCTGGCCGAGGCTCGCAAGACGGCGCGAGTCCTCCACGCTGGCGGAGTGCCAGACCAGGCCGTCATCATCGTGGGACGAGACGAACCCAACACGGTGGCCGAGGCCGCGGCGGTTGCGCGAGTGGCCACCGAGCACGGTTGGGACACGCTGGTGGTTGTGACCTCGCCCTACCACACCTGGCGCGCGGGGCAGATCGTCGAAGCCGCGGTCCCTGGGGACATCAGGGTCTTGCTCTCGCCCTCACCCGAGGACCCCTTCGATCCGTCCGGGTGGTGGCGCGACCAGCGCCAACGCCGTCTGGTCCGCAACGAGTACGGCAAGTTCTTGCTGTGGAAGCTTGGCTTATGAGCCTCGATCTATTTCTTGGGCCGGGGCTTGGGCTTGCGATGGATGCGCAGCGGCCGCGGGTTCTTGACCTCATCCATGAGCTTCTGAAAGCCGGGCAGGTCGCTGAAGTCCGGCTCGATGACGATCTCGATCCGGCGGTTGCGGGCCTTGTGCGTGTCGCTGTCGTTGGGCACGACCGGGCGGTTGTCCGCATAGGTCGCCGCGCTGAGTCGGTCCGCCGGAACGCCGGCAGCGGTCATGGCGCTGACGACCGCCAGGGCCCGCGCCGCGCCAAGCTGCCAGTTGTCGCTGTAGGTAGATGAGCTGATTGGATCGCTGTCGGTGTGGCCCTGGATCTGCAGGTCACGTTCGGTGCGTCGCACCAGGATCTTGCCCACTTTCACGACGTTGCTGCGGCCGGTGGGGGACAGCTCGGCCGAGCCGCTTTCAAACAGCACGTCGCTGGCCATGCCGATGACCACGCGACCGTCGTCGACCGTGACCTCCAAGACGCCCTGATCTACCAGGGGCTTGAGCTCTTTCACCAGCGCGCGATAGGCGTCGAGGCGGGCCTGCGCCGCCCTGTCGCGGGTCTGGATGATCTTGGTGAGCCGGGCGTTGTCGGCCTGCAGCTTGTTCAGGCGCTGCTGACCGGTCGTGTACTGGGTATCGAGCTGCTGGTACTTCGCCTTGGACACGCAGCCGGTAGAGAGGGCGAGGGCGGCCACGAGGCCGACGAGCTTGAGGGAAGGCATGGGATGCTCCATCGCGGTTGGGGCGCGCAGGATAGCGCACCTACTCGGGGGATTCATGTGCCAACGCGTGCAGCTTGAGGACCGTGGCCCAGTTGCGAGTCGTGGACACGCGGCCGGTCGATCCGAGGATCGCCTTGCCGGCCTTGCTCTTCAGGATGCCGTCCGGGCAGAACAGGTATCCGGCGTTCTTGCCGATCACGAACTGCTCTGACAGTGCAAGTGGCGGGTCGAGGACCGTCATGGATGACAGTACACTGGTGTCCTGGACAAACACGACCAGGAGGCGCGAGTGTTGTTGCGGGTCGGCGGTGATGGGGTTCTCGGACACAATGCAATCCAGCTCTTTGCGGGTCTTGACAAGGACCGGCACGTCGAACTGGCACCGCTCCGAGATCGCGGCGGCGATGTCGGCTGCGTGGCGGGCCGGCGAGCGTCCGGTTGCATGGAAGACCGCGTTCCCGCTGTTGAGCAGCGTAGTCACACCCGTGTAGCCCAGGTCGGACAGCAGGCTGCGCAGCGCCGCCATGGGCACCCGCTTGGCCTTGCCGACGTTGATGCCTCGGAGCAGGGCGATGAAGGTGGGCATCTCGATGCCTATCCGGGCGGGCCCACGCCGGCTGGCGGTGTCGGGTGCGACGACCCGGCTGTCGATCAGGCGAGAGGCGATGCGAAAGCCGAGGGCCGACACACCGGGCGCAACCTGTCGTAGAGTGTCGCCATGGCGGACTTCGACTGGATCATCATCGGCAGCGGCTTCGGCGGATCGGTCTCGGCCCTGCGCCTGGCCGAGAAGGGCTACTCGGTCGCGGTGCTCGAAATGGGCAAGCGCTGGGGGCCCGAAGACCTACCAAAGACCAACTGGCACCTGCCACACTACCTGTGGGCGCCCCAACTCGCCCTGCGCGGCTTTTTCAATATGACGCTGCTGCGCGATGTCTTCATCCTGCGCGGCATCGGCGTGGGTGGGGGCAGCCTGGTCTATGCCAACACCCTGCTGGTGCCGCCGGACGACGCCTGGCAACAGCCCGATTGGCGCCACCTGGCGGACTGGAAGACCGAACTTGCCCCGCACTTCGCGACAGCCAAGCGAATGCTCGGCGTGACTGAGTGCCCCTTGCACACCAAGGCCGACCAGATCGTGCAGGACTACGCCCGCAGCATCGGCACGCTTGACAGCTTTACCCCGGCGATGGTCGGCGTGTTCTTCGGCGAGCCGGGCCAAGAAGGCGTCGAGGTCCCCGACCCCTTCTTCGACGGCGAGGGGCCGCCGCGCAAGGGCTGCATTCGTTGCGGCGGCTGCATGGTGGGCTGTCGCCACGGGGCCAAGAACACGCTGGACCAGAACTACCTGTATCTGGCCGAGAAACGCGGCGTGACCATCATTCCAGAGACGCGGGTGACCGGGATCCATGCCCTGCCCCAGGGCGGCTACCGGGTCGAGACCGAACGCTCGACTTCGATGCTGCTTCGGTCCAAGAAGACCTGGACCGCCTCGGGTGTGGTGCTGTCGGCTGGCGTGCTGGGAACGGTGCAGTTGCTGATGGAGAGCCAACGCCAGGGTGGCCTGTCGCGGCTGAGCCCGCGCCTGGGCGAGCGCGTGCGCACCAACTCCGAAGCGATCCTCGGTGTCCGGGGGCGCGGCGCCGACCTGGACTTCAGCGACGGCATTGCCATCACGTCCAAGGTCCACCTCGACGCCAACACCCACCTCGAGCCCGTGCGCTACGCGGACGGATCGGGCGCGCTCTCGGGACTGTGTACGGTGATGACCGACGGGGGCGGCGCCATGCCCCGGGGCTTGCGCTGGGTGGGTACCTGCATTCGACATCCCCTCGACGCCATGCGCGCGCCTTGGCCCAAGGGCTGGTCTCGACAGACCCTGATCCTGCTGGTGATGCAGACAGTGGACAGTCACATGAGCCTGCGCCTGGTGCGCCGCTGGTGGTGGCCCTTCGGGCGTGGTTTGACCAGCACCGCCGCTCCGGGCGTGACGCGGGTACCGACCTTCATCCCCAGCGCCAACAAGGCGGCCCGAGACATGGCCAAGGCCATTGGCGGCACCCCCGTCTCCAGCATCACCGAGGTCCTGATGGACGTGCCCACCACGGCCCACATCCTGGGTGGCTGTCCGATGGGGCAGAGCGCCGACCAGGGTGTCATCGACAGCGCGGGCCGGGTCTTCGGCTACGACAAGCTGATGGTGGTCGATGGCTCGATGATCGGCGCCAACCTGGGCGTAAATCCCTCGCTGACCATCACCGCGATGGCTGAGCGCGCGATGAGCCATGTGCCAGACCGGGGCGTCGGCTAAGGCTGCGTTGCCGGAACGATCATGTTGCCCAGAGCCGGTTGTGCCCGCCCTGGGTCGCGTGCCTCCACACCCGGCGCTGGGGCTCGCCAAGCTTTGGCCGCGGACGGCTCCAACTCACCAGGCGCGGCTTGCCATCGTCAATCTCGACGGCCCAGATCAAGTTCTCGAATCGTCCGGCCGATCCACTGTTGATGTACCAGGGACAGGCCCGCTCGTCCGACTCGCCGGCTGTCGGTGCGGTGAACAGCCTGGGCTCGTGGGTATGACCCAGCACCAGGGTGGGGCGCTCCTGGTCGCTGAAGTGCTGGTGAAGCATGGCCTTGAGCACGAATTCGTCAAGGTGCCGGAACTTGAAGAACTCGTCGCCGGTCCGCACCTCGAGGTCGACGACCTGCTGCGGGTCTCTGTGTTCAAAGTACTCCCAGGCGATGTTGTGCTTGAACAGGGACTCCCAGGCGTCACGACTGTGCAGGATGCCCAGGATCATCCCCAGAGCGTTGATGATCTCGCACTGCCCGTGGTCGAAGGTGGCATCGACCAGGTCTCCGGGAAAGAAGTCCTGGCCCAGCGCCCAGGGCGCGACATCGTCATCCCAGGCCCATGTGCGATCGGCGCCTTGAAAGGCCCAGGATATGGTCTCGCTGATGGTCTCGCCGACCTGGCTGGCGAAGCGAGCGTTCGTGTTCCTGTCGAGCTGGTGCCCGTGGGCGATCACGAAGTCCGTGCGGGGGCCACCAGGGCCGTCGGAGGGGGTCTGGAGCAACAAGTAGTCGCAGGGTCGAAGCAGGCCGGGGATCCGCTCGGCCAGCGCCGCGTGGTGCTTGGGAAGTTGCAGGTCGATGTCGTGGTTTCCGGCGACCCGTACCAGCCGGCCACGCGACTGGAAGGTGGCCAGGGTGTCATAGAGCGGACCGAGCTCTGGAGCGTTCAGGATCCGCTTGAGCAGGGCCAATCTGTGTTTCTGCCGGCGGTGATTGAGCTGTTTATGCGTCATCTTCAGGCGTGCCCGGACATCATCCACGGAAGGCACGTCGACCAACAGCTCTTCGACATCTCCGTTCTCGACCAGCACATGGTCCTGGTCCAGGTAGCGCCGCAGGACCTCGACGTAGAGGTCACGGTTGCCGCTGTGGCCGAAGAAGTCCATGCGGTGCCCTGGAACGGTCCAGTGGTGGTCCGAAAAGATGACGTAGCGCGTGCCCATCGTGGGGCGCCGCCGGACAATCAGGTGGTCAGGACCGTGTACCGGATGGTCCAGTGCCGGATGGTCCAGTGCCGGATGGTCCTGTGCCGGATGGTCCTGCACCAGCCTGGTGATGCGGCCGTAGGCGGCCTCGACCTCGGCCTGCATGTCCTGAACATGCGCCTTGGAGACCTGGCTCGCGCGTCGAAGCAGCTTCCAACACCACGCGAAGAGTGCGTCCTCGCCCGGATCCAGGTTGTACTTGCGGGCGATCGTCCGGGCGACCATCATGTCCAGGCTGAAGATCATCGTCCATCCCGTGGTGTGGCTGGAATCATGCCGTGCTCAGAATGCCGACTGGATCGCGTTGATGACAGCGGGCTCGACATAGGCCCAGTCTGCACCATCTTCCTTGGTGATGGTGATGAAGTCGTTGACCGCGAAGACCGAGCGCACGCCGACCACCCGGAAGAGTGCCTGGCCCAGCTCGCTGTCTTTGGCGTCGGCTGGGGCGTTGAAGGAGAGGCTGCCCTTGTCGACGACCTTGCGGCCCACGACCGTGAACTTCCGCGCCTTGGGGTTGGGCGTCTGCTCGGCGATGACATCGACCTGGACCGGAGCCGGAGCCGGAGCCGGATCCGGAACTGGTGCCGGTGCTGGAGCCGGCGCTGGAGCCGGCGCTGGAGCCGGCGCTGGAGCCGGCGCAGAAGTCGGCGCGCCGGAGCCACGCGCGAAGCGGACGGCGATCTTGGCGGTGCGAAGGGAGAGCCGAAGCAGCTTGCCGATCATGGGGCTTCCGTTGGCTGAGGGAGGAGGGGTGGCGGCACCGAGTGAGGCTGCCTAACCCAGGTCACCGCGGGGTAGAGAGGGCCATGGCCATCACGATTCTCGACGGTCCCCTGGGCACCGAGCTGGCCCGGCGCGGCGTCCCGACCCCCGCGCCAGGCTGGTCGGCAAACGCGCTGAGCCAGGCGCCCCAGGTCGTCGCGGACATCCATCGCGCCTACGCCGCCGCGGGTGCCCAGGTCCACACGGCCAACACCTTCCGCACGCAGCGCCGCCACTTTCCACAGGACTGGCAGGCGCGCCTGCAACGCGCTGTGTCCCTCGCTCGCCAAGCTGTGCCGTCCACGCACCGGGTCGCGGGAAGCCTGGCTCCGCTCGAAGACTGCTACTCACCCTGGCTCTCGCCCAGCGACCCTCGGCCCGAGCAGCGCGAGCTGGCCCAAGCGCTCGCTGCGGCACAGGTAGACGTCATCCTGGTCGAGACCTTCCCCCACGTGGGCGAGGCCCTGAGCGCGGTCGACGAGGCGGTGGATACTGGGCTTGCAACCTGGGTCTCCTTCACGCCCGGACCCGACGGCAAGCTGCTCTCCCCGATCGAGGTCCGTGCCGCGGCCACCCAGGCCGTCCAGCGAGGTGCCCGCGCGATCCTGGTCAACTGCCTGCCCGCGCTGACCGCACACCGCTGGCTGGTGCCGCTGCTGGATCTCGGGCTGGGCGTGCCCGTCGGGGTCTACGCCAACGCGGGCCACGCCGATCATGGCCTGGGCTGGGGGGCGGACCCGGTCGACGCAGCCAACCGCTATGCCGACCTGGCCGAGGGCTGGGTCGACGCGGGCGCGAGCCTGGTCGGGAGCTGTTGCGGTACCGGGCTGGCCACCATCGCTGCCTTGGCTCGGCGCTTCGCAGCGGTCTCGTCCAAGGTTGAAGACCAGCAGAGCGCCCCGTCGGATTAGGATGTGTCTCCACCCTTGGAGCCCCGTCGTGAAGCGCCCCATGCTCATCGCAGTTGCCGCCGCCGCAGCCGTCGCTCCCACCATGCTCGCGACGCCCCCGGCCCATGCCGCGGGTGGTCGACGGGTCGCGTTGCTGTTGGCCCCCAGCCAACTCTCGATCCCCCAGGTCGAGCTGACCGGCGATGTACGCCTGGGTGCAAACACCAGCGTGGCCGGCATTGTGGGCCTGAACTTCCAGGACGTGGTCACCTTGCACCACTTCGGCGGACAATTCCGTCAGACCTTCAGCGGCAACTGGAGCCGCGGCGCCTTCTTGGGCGCCGAGGTCGTGACCGGCGACGATAGCTGGCTGCACGAAGACAGCAGCGGCCTGACCTTTGGCGGCTTTGTCGGTGGCCGCTACACATTCGCGCCAGCCTTCACCCTGGACGCGGCGATCGGCGGCCGATTGTGGTGGGTAAACCAGGGTCTTCACCCCGGTGCCCTCGTCAACCTGGGCCTGGGCTGGAGCTTCTGAGCCGTGTCTCCCGCCTGAACTCTCGGAGTCCCCATGCTCTCCCCCTTCCTGCTCGCGGTCCTCCCGCTGATCGGCTGCTCGCACGACCCGACCCAAGCCTGGTGGCTCCAGGGCGCGGGCTACGGCTGGGAGCTGTTCAACCATCGCGTGGCCCATATCGAGTGGGGCGTGGACCAGAACGGTCCCACCGCGGCCTTCATTGGCGGGACCTCGACCACGGGCGTGGCACCTCAGCTCGACGACACCTGTGACCCCGACACCTGCAACGAACTGCCCTTCCTCGACAACGCAAACGTCGACCTGCGCTGGCTGCACGCGACCAGCTCGCGGGTGGTCTTCGCTCGGGGAAGCGTGCGTCTGGTGGCGGACGCCGCGGGGGTCCAGGACACGTTGACGGTGGCGCTGCCTCGCAAGGCCAGGGTGGCGCTCATCGGGGGGTTGACCATCGACACAAGCTATGCGCTGTCCGGCGGTGACGCCTGCTACAACCCGGCCTATGGGTGGCACCCCACACGGATTCAGATCGCGCTGGGCGACGCCACCCTGTCCGACGACGGTCGCAGCGTCAGCGTGACGGCCTCGGCGACCTTCCAGGCCGGCCTCAGCCTGGAAGAGATGCGCGAGTGCATCGACGAAGTGGCCGACCAGGCCCAGGTGCCGGTGGATCTCGACGTGGTGGTGGCGGTCAGCCCCGACGGGGTCCAGCAGGTCGATCTCAGCGATAGCATGACCTATGACTACGGTGACGGGCCCGCGACACCCGCCGAGCAGCCCGATCCCGACCTGGCCGATCGGCCGCTGCGCTTGTCGCTGGCCTCGCCCGTCGTCGGTTGGTCGGCGCTGGACTGGCGATTCCTCCAGACTGAAACCGACGGCCGTGGCGCCTACCTTCGCACCCTGTCCTTCGATGCCGACGCGGACGCGGGCTACGCCAGCGGCCACGCCACGAACTACTCACCGATCACCCAGCTCACGGGCTTCGACTACCAGTTCACCGGCACCGTGACCGCGCTCGATCTCGATGGGGGCACCATTCAGGGCAACCTGTCCCAGGCGACCATTCCCGCGCAGCTTGCGGACGACGGGTCGGTGGTGGTCTTCGATCTGGACTGGTGATTAGCCCTTCACGCTGCCCGCGGTCAGGCCCTCGACCAGGAAGCGTTGGAGCAAGAAGAACAGGGCCATCACCGGCACGCTGACCAGGATGGCGCCTGCGGCGAAGCGACCCCACTCGGTCCCGAAGTTCCCGACGTAGCTCTGGAGAACCACCGGCAGGGTGAAGCTGCGTTCGTCGCCCATGAAGGTCGCCGCCAGGATGAATTCATTCCAGGCCGTCATGAAGCTGAACAGTCCGGTCACCACCAGGGCCGGCCGAGCCAGGGGCAGGACGATGCGCGTAAAGATCGTCCAGCGGTCGGCGCCGTCCATCAAGGCCGCTTCTTCGAGGTCCTTGGGGATCGTGTCGAAGTAGCCCTTGAGGTTCCAGGTGCAGAAGGGGATGGCCGTGGTGGCGTAGACCAGGGCCAGCCCGGTCAGCGAGTCCAAGAGCCCCAGCTTGTCCAGCAGGATGTAGAGCGGGATCGCCATCACGACCCCAGGGAACATCTGGGTGATCAGAAACAGGCTCATGCCCGCGTCCCGGCCCGGAAAGCTCCAGCGGGACAGCGAGTAGCCAGCCGTGCAGGCCAGGACGATGCCGATGGCGCTGGTCACAACGGACACGAAGATGCTGTTGAAGAGCTGGCGCCCGAACAGCCAGCCGCCGGTGGAATCGGTGGTCATGACCACGTCGACAAAGTTCTGCAGCGTCACCTGGTCGGGGATGAGGCTGGGATTCATGCTGAAGGCTTGGCTGGGCGAGAGCGCCATCTTGAGCACCCACAGCACCGGGTACAGCGTCGCCAGGCTGACCATGATCAACACCGCATGGACCAGGATCTGGCGAGGGAGCGAGGGGGCCTGGATGTTCGGGCTTGCCACGGGCGCTGCTCGGAGGAGGGGCGTAGGGTGCGCATGGTGCCACAGGCGGCGGCCGGGCGATTATGGAGATCCCCCAGAGGCCAGAGGAGGTAGCGATGACGGGCGCGGTCGGGCTGAGCGAGGTCAAGGATGTGGACCTGAAGAAGGCGCTCAAGGTGGTCCACAGCGGCCAGCTCAGCGCTCCCCTGTCGCTGCCCGAGCTGACCCGCTGCGGCCTGCAACACTGCGCCAATGACCTGATGGCCGAGCTGCGCGAGGTCGACACCGCCGGCCTGCGGGCAGTCCTGGTCTGCGTCCTGGCCGAGCGCAGGGCTCAACAAGGCGTGGGCCGTGGCTGAACCCGGCGCGCCACCGCTGATTCTGAACATCACGCCGCGTTGGACCGAGGCGGCGCTCGAGGCGCTGGGTCAGGACGAGTACGACTACCAGGAATTCAAGGGCTCGCTGTGGATGTCCAAGGACCGACAGGTCGTGTCGGTCTTCCTCCACATGCTCTCCAAGCAGGTCAGCGCCTTTGCCAACGGCGCAGGCGGACGCCTGGTGATCGGCCTGGATGACGCCGGCGCGATCGACGGCGGCGTGCCCGTCGACCTCAAGGGTGGGGGCACCCGTTCCTGGCTCGAAGACGTGATCCCCGGACTGGTCAGCCCCACGCTGCGTTCCTTCAATGTCTTCGAGGTCCTCGGCCGCGACCCGGGCACGGCCATCCAGCCGGGCCGCGCGGTCTATGTCATCGAGATCCCGGCCAGCGAGGACGCGCCCCACCAAGCCCACGACCGTCGCTACTACCTGCGGATCGCCGGCAAGAGCCGCCCGATGGGGCACATCCACATCGAAGACGTGCTGCGTCGCACGCGATCGCCCAAGGTTCGGCTCGAACGCCTGGCTCCCTTCGGTAAAGCGGCGATTGTCCAGGACGATCCCCGCGGCGACAAGGCGGTGTTGTCCTTCCGCGCCTTCCTGCTCAACGAAGGCCGCAGCCTGGCCCAGCATGTCGGGCTGGAGCTGATCCTGCCTCGGCCCCTGGTCAACAATGAAGTGCGCAGCCGCATGGTCGACGAGGGTCACCTGACGCTCACCCAGGAACCCGGCCACCTCACCTTCTTCCGCTACCACCCGACCCCGGTCTTCCCTGGACAGCGCGTACAGGCGCTCCAGATCTGGATCGTCCTGCACCGGGGCAACCTGGCCTTTGCCCGCGGCACGGACGCCGTGATTCGTTCGCGGGTCTACGCCGATGACGCACCCGCCCAGCAGGACACCTGGCCGATCACTCGCTACAAGGCCGTAAAACGAGCGCTAAGCTGGGTCGAGCGACAGACCCCCTCGCGCAAAAAGGGCCGCGACAAGAAAGGCGAGCCCTCGTCCTCTTGAGCCCACACCTGGAGCCTGCCTTGACCGGCGCCCTGACCATCCTGCTTCTCGCCTGTAGCCCTCGCGGTGGCCTGGACACCTCGACCACCTCGACCGCCACCGTCCCTCGCGGCGACTGCAACCCGGTCGAGGACAGCGGGTGCATGCTGCCCTTCCCCAGCGACTTCTATATGGAGGATGACCCAGGCACGGGCACGGGACTGCGGGTCCACTTCGGGCCGAGTTCGCTGCCCATGAACATCGACGATGTCCAGATGGCACCGGACTTCTGGAATGAGCTGGACGGGTTCTCGACCCTGGGCGAGCTGCTGGCCCACCTGCCGGGCGCCACCCTGGACGGGGTCATCGGCTGGCAGGACCTGGGCGCCTATGCTGACGCGGACGCTCGCACCGTGGTCGTCGATACGCAGACCGGCGAACGGGCCGTCCACTGGGTCGAGCGCGATGTCTTCAGCGACGACCCCGACCGCGAGCTGCTGGTCTTGCGGCCGGCGGCTCCCCTGAAGCACGCGACCCGCTACGTCGTCGGGATCCGTGGTCTGGTCGACAGCGACGGCGCTCTGGTCGACGCTCCCCAGGGCTTCGCTGCCCT
Organism: Oligoflexia bacterium; assembly: GCA_013152105.1. Lineage (GTDB taxonomy): Bacteria > Myxococcota_A > UBA796 > UBA796 > UBA2385 > UBA2385. The sequence continues at coordinate 12,961 of JAADHA010000032.1, forward strand.
GCGCGACGGGACTGCCACGGACGACCCGGACCTCGAGCGTCAGCGAGACCACTACGAGACCGTGGTCTTTCCAACTCTGGAGGCCGCCGGCTTCGTCCAACTGGCCTGGTCCTTCACCACCACCAGCAAAGACGGCAGCCTGGGGCGGGCGCTGTGGATGCGCGACGACGCCTTGGCCTGGGCCGCGGACCAGGGCATGTCGTACACCATCGACAGCCTGGCCGAGACGGACTGTACGACCGGCGCCAACATCGGCCGCGACATCACCGGCACTGTCGCGGTCCCGCTCTACCTGGAGTCCGCCGAGCCCGGCAGCCTGCTGACCCGCGACGCCGACGGCTGGCCCTACCGCAACGGCACCGTCGACGTGCCCTTCACCGCCAGGGTGCCGTGCAGCGTGATCGCCGCCGCCGCTCCCGCCCCGATCCTCCAGTTCGGACACAGCCTGCTGGCCAGCCAGTCCGAGGTCGGGGGCAGCAACATCGGGGAGATCGCCAACCAGACCGGCGCCGTCCTGCTGGCGGTCGACTGGTGGGGCATGTCCGAGCAGGATCGCAAGGCCGTGGCCTTGATGGTCGTCAACCAGACCGATCAATTCTCGATGATCCCCGAGCGGTTGATGCAGTCCTTCGTCAACGCACAGATCGCCGCGCGCACCCTGGACGGACCCATGGGCAGCGACCCGGCCTTCAGCGTGGACGGACAGACCCTGATCGACCCGGACCAGACCTGGTTCTACGGGGTCTCCCAGGGTGGGATCCTCGGTGGCGGCTTCGGCGCCTACAGCCGCGACATCACGCGCCTGGTCCTGGCCGTTCCGGGCACGCCCTTCACCCTGCTGCTGGCTCGCAGCAGCGGCTTCGCTCCCTTCCTCATCATCTTGCAGACCATGTTCGAGGACCCCGCCGATGTATCGGTCATCATCGGCCTGATGCAGTCCGTCTGGGACCCCGGTGAGGCCGCCGGCTACGCCCGCTTCATGACCCAAGAACCGCTGGACGCCTTGACCGCCGACAAGCAGGTTCTGCTGCTGGCCGGCCTCGGCGATGGGCTGGTGACCGACCTGGGCGCCCACATCATGGCCCGGTCCTATGGCGCAACCCTGATCGCGCCGACCGTGCAGGATGTGTACGGTGTACAGAGCGCGAAGCCACCGTTCACCGGCTCGGCCTTCATGGAAGAGGACTGGGGGGTCGAGGATCCGGTCGAGGCGGTGCCGGCCGAGGGCGATGTCGAGGTCCACAACGTCGTGCCCTGGACCGACGCAGCGATGGCCTTGGTCGAGCACTGGCTGGTCACCGGCGAGGCGATCACCACCTGCAAGGGCGTGTGTGATCCTGACTGACTCCCCTTCGTGACGTGACACGCCCCAGCGGTTCCTTT
>JAADHA010000303.1 GCA_013152105.1 Oligoflexia bacterium
CTGGCCCCGGGGCCACCTCGAAGGACAGTGTACCGCGCCATGGGGCACAGCGATCCTTTGGGTGCTCAGCGCCATGGGAGGTGACGCATGCCTTGCATCCGAAACCAGCGCCTGCTACTCGGTCCAGACCTCGGTGAAGTCGCAGTCGCCGTTGGGTGTCACGTTTGTACACAGATCGGGGAAGGTGATCAGCGGGCTGTCGTCGATCCAGACGGAGTTGACGAAGTCGATGATCTGCTGGAAGGCTGCGGCGCCGGCGGGGGTGTCGCGGGCGGCGAAGCCGTGTACATCGTACACGCCGGTGTTGGGCACGCGGAACTGGGTGAGGCCGCTGCCGCTGGTGATCTGGTCGGCCGAGCCCAGGCCGGGGATGTCTTGCAAGGCCGGGCCGATCATCACCCCGTCCTGGGCGACAGCCAGGATGTCGGTCCCCGGGTTGAGGACCACCGGATCGTCCATGCTTTCTTGCAGGAGGAACATGGTGTTCTTGTCCATCGCCTTGTCCGCCCAGGCGGCCCCGTCGATGTCATCCCAGCTTGTCTGGCTGATGGCGAACTGCATGGCGACGTCGGTCTCGTCACCGTAGATATTGGTCAGGAGCCCGGCGATCGCCGTGTCATACAAGAGGGAGCCCGGGATGGTGTGACTCCAGGCACCATTGGGCACATTGCACACACTGTAGTTGATCTGGGGAAAGGCCGAGCTGATCACGCTTCCCATGGCGCCGCCCAGGGACCCACCCATCCACATGGGCTCGGACATATCGGGTGTGCGACCGGCTACGGGGTTCTTGACCCCCGCGATGGTGTCCGCGCTCAGGGCATCAGCCAGCGGACCGTTCAGGGCGACCAGGATGGCCTGGGTGTTGGCGACGCTCTGCATCAAGCCAGTGGTGCTGCCCTCGACGCCCGACTGGAAGGCACCCAGCGAGGAGAACAATGTGACCAGCTCGTCGCCGGTCCAGCCGATGAAGCGCGTGCCGGCTTTGGCGATGTCGTAGCTGGCAAAGTCCTCGTCGAAGGCGTCATCGGTGACATCGCCCCCGGTGCCGTGACCGTACAGGGTGACGCGGTAGGCGCCCGTGCCCCGAGGCAGGACTACGCGGAAGGGGGCCTGGGTCTCACCCTGGGGGATCGGCAGGCCGTCGGCGTCCAGCACAAGGCGACCGTCGGCGTCCCGGAACTCGGGCACGCCCGTGATCTGCCCGAAGACGATGGCCCCGATGCTTTTGCTGGAGGACTCTGTCAACGAGTCCAGCTCTACGCCCAGGCTGTCGCTGGCCGCCGCGACCTGGTCGATCATGCTGGCCAGGCGCCGGGTGGGGTCATCCCTGCTGCGCGTGGTGAAGTCCCACACCCGCAACACGTGGGCCGGGTCGATGCCCACATCATCGAGCAGGGCTCGGGTGGGCGCGTGGTAGGCGTAGACCGCCGCCTCTTCATCGGTCTGTGGGTCTGCCAGGCCGAGGATCACCTGGGTCTCGTGGGGTACGTCTGGGATGCTGCCGTCGTCCAGGGTCAGGTCGTCCGTGATGACGACGACGTGTTCTGCGTTGGCCGCCAGGGGAACGCGTGGGTAGCCCAGCAGCAAGCTGTCGACGCTGACATTCCCGCCGCCGACGTAGACGTTCGTCCACAAGGGCACGGGCTGAGCGTAGTTGGGATCGTCCGGTTCGGCGTTGTAGATCTTCAGGGCCGCGTCGGTGGACCAGGCCGGGTAGGGCGCCAGGCCCTGGCCCGAGAGGGTGCCGTTGATCATCGTCGTGACCGGGCTCAGGCGTGAGAAGCCATCGGCCAGGTTGAGGTAGCGAGGGTCGTCCTCGACCACCAGACTGGACGCGTCGACCGCCACCCGCAGTCCGGTCTCGGTGCTGTCGTCTACCTGCATGAAGGCACTCGATGGCCAGGGCAGCAGGCACCGAGCGTCGTCCTGCTGGTCGCAGAGCCGGGTCAGGGGCGTGCGCTGGCCGGGCTCGCGTTCGGCCACGGTCGCCGGGGCGGTACCAGCGGAGTCCTTGCAGCCGACGAGGCCCAGCGGCGTGGCGAGGGAGAGCAGGATCGAGGTGATGAGGAGTGACATGGCCAGAGGTTATCCGCATGAAGGCCAGGCGGCCCTGGTGAAACCTGATGGGGCGCAGCCGGCAATCGCCCTCGCAGAGCGATAGCCTCCCTTCATGGTGCTCCTGCTGCTGCTCGCCTGCCAGTCCTCCGGCCCACCCGCGTGGGGTGCGCTGAACACGGTCTACCTCGATCCAGACGGGCAGGGCGTCATCCTCGACGCTGGGGCCTGGCTCGCCGATCGGGGAGACGGCCGCCCCTACATCTCGGTCCAGGCCGCGGGCGGGCTGTTGGCCCAGATCCGGGGCAGCGACCTCTCACTGCTGCCGGCCCTCGATTTCCAGGGCAGCACCTCGGTCGCGCTGACGGTCACCGACCGCCAGGGGCGCCTCGACACGGCGACCCTGCCGGTGGTCGTCGGCACGGCGGCCTGTCCGGTGACCCTGCGCCGGGATCCGGCCGGTGGGGACGCGGTCAGCGCGGTGCGCCTGGACGGGGACATCGTCGACGCCGTGGTGGATCCGGCCTTGACCCAGAACGATGATGGAAGCTGGTCGATCGACCTGGACCTGGCGCCGGGATCTTACCCCTACCGCTTTGTCGAGACCGTCTCCTTTTCCCAGGGCGACCAAGCGTCGACCTGGTGCGACCCCGACGCGGCCCAGATCCTGTGTCCGGCTGGCTACATCAACCCCGGTGACACCACCTGGAGCTACGACTGCACCGTGCCCGACCCTTCGTGTGACAGCCTGCTGATCGTGCCGGACTGCACCCTGCCACAGCTCACGGTGAGCAAGCTCGCGGTCGACCGGTCCGCGGGTACGGTGCAGGTCGATGTCGACGCCGCAATGGGCGTGGGTGCTGTGGCCATCACCCAGGCCAGTGCCAGCCTGGACGGACAACCCATCGACGCTTGGGACGGCAAGGCGTTCCACGTGGAACAGTCCGGGCTCAGCGCCGGCCGTCACACCTTGCGCTTCGATGTGACCGACGCCGACGGCAACACCAGTGACCAGGCCTGGGTCCCACTGTGGACAGACTTCGATCCTGACTCAAGCTGGCGGGCGGGCAGCATCTACTACGCCTTCACCGATCGACTGGTGAACAGTGACGCCGACAACGACGGCGCCGAGGGTGCCTCGGCCGACCTCGGCGACTACATGGGCGGCGACTGGGCCGGCACCCAGGCCCTGTTGCCCTACCTGGACGATCTCGGCGTTCGCACCCTGTGGATCAGCAATCCCCAGGACAACGCTGATGGCGCCTGGCCGGGTAGCTGCGATCTGGACTTCGCCGGCTACCACGCCTACTGGCCTGTCTCCGGCCGGGACGTAGAGCCCCACTTCGGCAGCGACCAGGATCTTCGCGACCTCATCTCGGCCGCCCACGCTCGCGGCATGCGGATCGTGATGGACTGGGTCGGGAACCATGTCCACCAGGACCACCCCTACGCCATCGACCACCCCGAGTGGTTCAACCCGCAGGACCTGTGTGAGGACTACACCGGAAGTGAACAGAACTGGACCGCCCTGCCCGAGACCTGCTGGTTCGCGTCGTACCTGCCCGATCTCGACTACACCCGGGCGGACGTGATGGACACCATGTTGGACGACGCCATGTGGTGGGCCCGGACCTATGACCTGGACGGCTTCCGGGTCGACGCGGCCAAGCACATGAGCCACGCCGTCCAGTGGAATCTGCAGCACCGGGTGCAAGAACAGATCGAGTACCCAGACGCCGGTGGCGACACGCAGTTCTGGACCGTCGGCGAGACCTTTGACGGCGCGGACCAGATCGCCGCCTACATCGGCCCCGACCAGCTCGACGGCCAGTTCGACTTCCCACTGTACTGGGCAATTCGTGGCGCCCTCGGCAGCCGTTCGACCAGCCTGTCCGACCTGTGGGCCACGCTGAGTGACAGCGCCAGCCGCTATGACGGCGCCCTGATGAGCGTGTTTCTCGGCAACCACGATGTGCCGCGCTTCACGACCGAGCTCAGCGAGGGCGACACCGACATCTGCGACGGCACCCCTTTGGCCCAGGCCAGCGGGCCCTGGGATGACTGGAGCTACCAGGGGCTTCAGCTTGCGTGGACCCTGGTCCTGACTCGCCCTGACGTGCCGATGATCTACTACGGAGACGAGATCGGCATGCCCGGCTACGGCGACCCTGACAATCGCCAGCCCTTGTGGTGGTACCTCGACGCCGTGCCCGCTTCGGTCGAAGATGCGCTCAAGATGGTCGACGACCAGCGTGGGGCCGTGCTCCGCACCGTCGCCGCCCTGGGCCAGGCGCGGCGGCAGCACCCCGCCATGTATAGCGGCATCGAGACTCAGTGGTGGATCTCGGACGACGTGCTTGCCTACGCGCGAACCACGGGCGACGACCACGTGCTGGTGGTGCTCAACCCTGGCGACAGTGAACAGTGGCTGACCAACGGCCTCTCCTTCGCCAGCCTGCCCACCGATGGCGTCTGGACCGATGTCATCACCGGCGAGACCGTCACCGCGGCCAACGACCAGATCACCGTGACTGTGCCAGCTCGCTCGGCGCGGGTGCTGGTGAGCGGTGGGCGGTGACGCGGTAGGTCGTCGGTATCGGCTTCAAGTCGGTGACAGGCCGCGACATCCGGTCTACACTGGAGATGGACCCCGGTCGACTGACCGAGCCGTCCTCGGAGACCAGCACCACCACGGCACCACCACCACGGCACGATGAAAGAGCGCGACGGCGAGATCACCACCCCCATCCCTCGCAAGCGGCGGACCAGCGTCGCTGACCGGGTTCGCGTTCGCAGGGGAGTTGACGCTGCCACGGCCACGGCCGACAAGTCGCCCCAGGCGCGGGCCCGCTCGCGGCTCCGCGACCAGGCCCCCGCTCGCATGGTTGTGGTCCACAAGCCGGCGCCGTCCCAGCAGCGCGTCGCGATCCAGCGCGGCTCGGTCGTGGCGGGCACTTACCGGATCGTCGATCGGATCGCTCGTGGCGGGACCGCGATCGTGTACCGGGCCTGGCACATCACGATGGCGCGCGAGGTCGCGCTCAAGGTCCTGACCCCACCCGGCACGGGCAACGACGATATCTTTGAAGCTCGCTTCATCCGCGAAGCCCGCACCCTGGCCGGCCTGGCGCACCCCAACATCATCGAGGTGATCGATTTCGGCCGCCTGGAAGACGGACGCTGCTATCTGGCCATGGAATTCATCGACGGGCCACGCCTGTCGGACCTGTTCCGCGACCCGGATGTCTCGGCCACCCAGCGCCTGGACGTGCTCATCCAGGTCGCGAAGGGCATCGCCCACGCCCACGCCAACGGCGTCGTCCACCGTGACATCAAGCTCTCCAACGCCATGGCGATCCAGCGCAAGGACCGCGCGGTGGTCAAGGTCCTGGACTTTGGCCTGGCCAAGATCCTGGAAGACGACCAGGACATCACCCAGCAGGGCATGACCATGGGCTCGCCCCACTTCATGTCGCCCGAGCAGGCCCGTGGTCAGGATCTGGACGAGCGCACGGACATCTACAGCATGGGGATCCTGACCTGGATCGCGTTCACCGGGAAGTACCCCTTCAATGGCAGCAGCGTGACGGCCACCATGGTGCAACATTGCGTCGATCCCGTGCCCTGGCTGTCCCGGGTCGACACCGTCTTCCCCGTGCCCCAGGGGCTTTGCGCCACAGTCCGGCGCTGCCTGGCCAAGGACCGGGAACACCGCTTTGCCACAGCAGACGCCCTGATCGAAGCCTTGCAAGACGCGCACGCCCAGGCACTGCAGGGCCGCATCGTCACGCTGGACGATCCGGCCGGGTACGTGCATCCATCGCCGGCCAACACCCACGCGGTGGCGCTCGCGGTCGACTCTGCGGGCCATGGACGGCGGCGGGCGACGACGCGCTCTGTGCGCCGCCTGGCCCTGTTGGGGTGCCTTCTGGTCAGCACCGCTTGCCTGTGGTGGCAGGAACAGGGCGTGGTGCAGCCGCCCTGGACGGTGGCCGAGTCACATTATCGGCGGCACTGAGCGCGGCGCCCGAGCCCCGTGAAGGAAGATGGTCCCGACCCCCTGTAGCGCCAGCTCCAAGCTGATCTCGGGCTGGGTCTGGGTCCAGCCCATGGCGGCCGCGAAGAAGCTGGCCAGGAACAGATCGGCCAGGGCTTGGGGAGGTACGCCATCCAGCAGCTCGCCACGCTGGTTGGCCATGACGAAGCGCCGAGCCAGCTCTTCGCGGATCCCGTAGGCCGCCTCGCGACTCTGCAAGCTGTCCGCGGTGCGCCGCAGGGCCACGACGCCAACCTCGACGAAGAGCTGCGGGTCCTGGCTCCAAGAGGCGGCCATCGCGGTGGCGGTCGCGCTGACCACGTCTCCGATCCCCACGTCGTCGGGCAGGGCCTGGACCGTGTCGACGAAGGCAGCCTCGGCGTCGGCGAGCAGCTCGGTCAGGACGGCGTCCTTGGTGGGAAAGTGGAAGTAGAAGGTGCCTCGGGATACGCCAGCCAGGGCCGCGATGTCCTCGATCCGGCAGTCGTGAACGCCATCTCGACGAAAGACCGCGATGGCCGCATCGAAGACCCTGCGTCGGGTCTCCAGGCGCTGCCGCTCGCGTTGGGTCATGGGCTTGTGCTGCCGATTGGACATGGCGTCTCCGTAGCCGGCGGGGAACGCTGGAACCGGCTCAGGCCCGCTATTCTGCCAAGGGGTGGGCCGCACGCCCCACCGAAGCCCCAACCGGCTAAAGTGTTGGCTCTCCCGGAGCCCCCGTGCGGCACGACGCCTTCCTCGCCCTGTTGCTCGTCGCTTGTGTCGGCGGCAGTCCAGCCCTGTCCAGCGGCTGCGCCAGTGAAGACTACGCGCGCCTCTACTACGCCCAGGACAAAGCCCCTTCCCTGACCTGGGACTCCCTGGAGAAGCTGGAGCACATGGGCCCGACCATGGTCGACAACGGGGTGAATTTCGCCGTCTACAGCGGCCGGGCGACCAAGATGCAGTTGCTGGTTTTTGAAGATCCCAACAGCGACCTGCCTACGCAGACCTATGACATGGTGCGCAGCGTCGACATCTGGAACGTCTTTATCCAGGGGCTGGGGGTGGGGACCACCTACGGCTACCGGGCTTGGGGCCCGAACTGGCCCTTTGACCCGGACTGGACGCCCGGCTCGACGATTGGCTTTCTGGCGGATGTCGACGGCGATGGCAACCGCTTCAACCCCAACAAGCTGCTCTTCGACCCCTGGTCACACGCCCTGAATCGGGACTTCGACTGGTCTTTGGGCAGCAGCGCCAGCGGGCCCCAGCGCGCCGAAGTCAGCTACGCCGCCGCGTCCAAGTCGGTGATCGCCGACAGCAGCTACCAGTGGTCCAGCGGCGAGGAAACCTGGCGGAACCAACGGGCCAGTGGCGATCTGCCGGGCCACGCCGAGAACGAGTTGGTCTACTACGAAGCCCACCCCAAGGGCCTGACCGCCAATCCGGCTAGCGGGGTCGACCACCCCGGCACCTTCCAGGGCATCGGCGAATACGCGGCCTATCTTCAGGATCTGGGCATCACCGACCTCTACCTGATGCCCGTTCACGAGCGCCCCGACGACGGCGGATACTGGGGCTACAACACCCTGTCCTTTTTCGCGCCCGAGGTTCGCTACTCGGCCTCCTGGCAGGCCGATGGCGACGCCACCAAGGTCATCGACGAGTTCAAGGAGATGGTGGACCAACTCCACCAGCACGACATCGAGGTGATTGTCGACATCGTCTACAACCACACCGGTGAGGGCGGTCTGTGGCGCGAGAAGCTCTACTTCGATTCCTTCGACCAGGCAGAGAGCTTCAACTATGACCCCAAGGAGGTGGCCGGTCTGTACAGCTATCGTGGCCTGGACAACTACGCCTGGTATGCACTCTCTGATGGCGGACAGACCTACTGGAACAACACCGGGGTCGGCAACCAGACTCGTCCCAATAACGCGCCCATGAAGCGGCTGATCATGGACAGCCTGCACTTCATGGTCGAGGACCTGCACATCGACGGCTTTCGCTTCGACCTGGCCGGCATCCTCGGCGAACCGGATCTCGACTACAATAGCTGGGTGGATCCGTCGCAGACGGTCCTTCAGGACATAGTGGATGATCCGATCTTGCAGAAATACGACACACGCATCATCGCTGAGCCCTGGACCGCGGCCGGGACCGGGCCTGGTATGGGCGGTTTCCCGGTTAGCAGCAATGGGACATTGGTATGGGCCGAGTGGAATGCCCACTTCCGCGACTGGTGGCGCAGCTTTGTGAACTATGACGACTGGGCCCTGAACAGCGTCGATGGCCTGGACGGCGGCGCGGTCATGACCGGGTCCTACGATCTATACGCCTGGAACGGCCGCGGCCCCACCGCCTCGTTCAACTTCGTGACCGTGCATGACGGCTTCACGATGTATGACCTGATGAGCTACGACCAAAAGCAGAATGACTGCGGCTTGCTCAACCCGATCTGCTGCGACAGCCCGACCAGCGCCTGGTGCGACACAACCAGCGGCGAAGACAACAACCGCTCGCGGGACTGGGGCCAGGACCAGGAACCCTTCAAGCGCCAGCAGATGCGCAACCTGTTCACCGCGATGATGATCAGCCACGGCACGCCGCTGCTGCTGGGTGGGGACGAGTGGATGCGGACCCAGTATGGCAACAACAACGCCTACACGACCTGGGCCGATAACGAATGGAACTGGTTCCGATGGGGCGAGTGGGAGAGCACCTACAACAAGCACCGCTACCGCATGCACGACTTCGTGAAAAAACTGGTGCAATTCCGAAAGGACCATACCTACGCCCTGTCACCCTCGACCTATGACGGAGGCATGCCGTACTCCTGGAAGAATCCCAGCAACGGCAAGATGAGTGACAGCGACTGGGGCGGTCGCTCGGTGATGATTCACTACTACGATGACGGCGGCGGGGACTACGGTCCCGAGCTGGCCATCCTGATCAATATGGACCGCAAGGACGTGTCCTTCAGCCTGCCCGGCGGACGCGAGTGGGCGGTCGTCCTGGATACACAGCAGTACTACGATATGCCCGGTGATACCAGCGAGAGCGACGGCTGGTTCAGCGAAAACCCGTCCGTCGATCCCTATTTCAGCCGGAACCTGAGACCTGACAATCAGGACACCGTGGGCAGCAGCTACACCGCCAAGGGCAGCAGCATCGTCATCCTGGAGCAGCGCTGACGCGCTGGGGCGTCGGCTCGCGAAACAGAAACCAGGCCGTGAGCACGATGCCGGTCGGCACGGACAACATGACCGTGTAGGATAGCTGGATGAGGGCCAAGAATCCCGCGTGGTAGTAAGGATGCGGAACACCCATGTACTGTTCCACCGCGACGGTGC
>JAADHA010000312.1 GCA_013152105.1 Oligoflexia bacterium
AGCCCGGTGAATTCGAAGACTGGTGGGTCCAAACCCTGCGCTTTGGTGGCTTCTTCCAGCGGGTCGCGGCCACTGGCGCTCCGCTGGTCGCCGCGCCGATCCCGACGGCCACCCACGCGATCGCCGGTCAGGGCGCGCTCACCATGATGGTCTTCCCTCACCCCTTCCTGTACGACGGGCGCCACGCCAACAAGCCGTGGGCGCAAGAGGTCCCCGAGCCCGTGACTTCATGGTCCTGGACGAGCTGGGCGGAGATCCACCCGGACACCGCGAAGAAGTTGGGTCTGACTGACAAGGATCGCGTCAACGTCAGCGCAAACGGCACCAAGATCGAGGTCGACTGGTTCCCCTCCAGGGGGATCCAGCCCGATGTCGTGGCGGTCGTTCTGGGCAACGGCAAACAACGCGGCGGACGCTACACCCGCTATGGCGCCAACCCCATGAAGCTGCTGGCCACCTCGGTCGACGACGGCGGTGCCATGCGCTTTGTCACGACCAAGGCCAGTCTGGCGCGCTCCGGCGGCACACCGCAGAGCATCCCCGCCTTGGGCAGCATGGACCAGCAAGGCCGCCACATCAACTACGTCGTGTCTGCCGAAGACCTGGGGTCCGGAGACGGCCCGGGCAGCATCGTCCCCGCCGAGGAACCCGAACTGGACGAGCGACTGGTCAAGGCCGGTATCCGCGACATGTTCCCCGAGCCCGACCACCCGACCTACCGCTTCGCGATGGCGGTGGACCTGAACCGGTGTACGGGCTGCGGTGCCTGTATGACGGCCTGCCACGCCGAGAACAACATCCCGGTGGTCGGTCCCGACCAGCTCCGACGATCCCGCTATATGGGCTGGATCCGCCTGGACCGCTTCTGGGAAGGCCGGGGCGAGTACCCCGACGTGCGCTTCCAGCCGGTGATGTGCCAGCAGTGCAGCCACGCTCCCTGCGAGGGGGTGTGTCCGGTGCTCGCCACCTACCACAACCTCGATGGCCTCAACGCCATGATCTACAACCGCTGCGTGGGCACCCGCTACTGCGCGAACAACTGCCCCTACTCGGCACGTCGGTTCAATTTCCACAGCTACCGGTGGCCCGAGAGCTTCAACCTGATGCTGAATCCCGATGTCTCGACACGGGACATGGGCGTCATGGAGAAGTGCACCTTCTGCGTGCAGCGAATCCGGGACATCAAGGACCACTACCGCGACCAGGGCTTCACCACCAAGGTGCCCCACCAGGCCCTCGACGAGCTCACGGCCTGCGCCAAGGCCTGTCCATCGGACGCGCTGGTCTTCGGCAACGCCAAGCAACCTGAGAGCGCCGTCTCCAAGCAGTTTGCCGATCCTCGCGCCTTCACCATGCTGGGCGAGCTCAACGACAAGCCCGGCGTGCGCTACCTGGCGCGCATCAACCACATCCCAAGCCTTGCCCACCATGACGAGCACAACGGCCACACCACCGACACCGAGGGGAGCCTGAAGTGAAAGGTCTCACCTACGCGGGCGTCACCCGCGACATCCTGCGGCCGCTCTTCAAGCCCTCAGCGGCCTACCTGGGGCTGCTGACCGTGTCGGTCTCCGTCATGGCCTGGGGCGGCTACTGTTGGTGGGTTCAGCTCGTCAATGGACTGGGCGTCGGTGGCTACCAGCCGCCGGTCTTCTGGGGCGTGTACATCACGACCTTTGTGTTCTGGATCGGAATCGGCCACGCGGGCACCCTGATCAGCGCGATCCTCTTCCTGTTCCGCAGCAGGTGGAGAACCGGCGTCTACCGAGCCGCCGAGGCCATGACCATCTTCGCGGTCATGACCGCCGCCCTGTTCCCCGCGATCCACGTGGGGCGGGCCTGGAACGCCTACTGGCTGTTCCCGTACCCCAACCAGCGCGAGCTGTGGCAGAACTTCAAGAGCCCGCTGATGTGGGACGTCTTCGCGGTCGCCACCTACTTCAGCGTCTCGACCATCTTCTTCTATATCGGGCTCATCCCCGACCTCGCCGTGGTGCGCGACAAGACCAGTGGCATCGTCCACAAGATGTATGCCCAGCTCGCCCTGGGTTGGCGCGGCACCGACCGCCAGTGGCACCACTACCTGGCCGCCTACGGCTTCTTCGCCGCCTTCGCGACGCCCCTGGTCCTCTCCGTCCACTCGGTCGTGTCCTGGGACTTCGCCATGGCCCAGACCATGGGCTGGCACAGCACGCTCTTCCCGCCCTACTTCGTCAGCGGCGCCATCTTCAGCGGCTGCGCCATGGTCATCACCTTGATGCTCCCGCTGTCGCGCATCTTCGACTGGGACGACTACATCAACGTCTGGCACTTTGAGAGCCTGGCCAAGATGTGCCTGCTCACGGGCTCAATCCTGACCTATGCCTATGCCACCGAGCACTTCATCGCCTGGTACTCGGACAACCCCTACGAGTGGGGGCTGTTCACCTACCGCGCGACCGGCGAAGACTATAGCTGGGTCTTCGCGACGATGGTCTTCTGCAACTGCATCGCCCCGCTCATCTGGTGGAAAAAGAGCATGCGCACCAATCTGGCTGTGCTGTTCGTCGTGTCGCTCATCATCAACGTCGGCATGTGGTTCGAGCGCTACAACATCATCGCCAGCTCGCTGGCCCACCAGTACGACCCGGCCGCCTGGGTCTACTACGTGCCGAGTTGGGTCGAGCTGGGGATCCTGCTGGGCTCCTTCGGCTGGTTCTTCACCTGGTTCCTGCTCTTCATCAAGGTGATGCCCGCCGTGGCGATCGCCGAGGTGAAGGAGCTCATCCGGCCGCCCCTGATGGCGGACGAGGAGGCAGCATGAGCGCGAAGACCCTGACCGCGGTCTTTGGTCACCTCGACTGCATGGTGGACGCTGTCGACGCCGTAAAAAGGGCGGGACTCGTCGACTTCGCCGCGACCTCGCCCCTGCCCCGCGAGGACATCGAGGACGTGATCTACGAAGGCCACCCCAGCCCGGTGCGGTGGTTCACCATGACTGGCGCCATCTTCGGTGGCACGGCCGGCTTCTCGCTGTGCGCGTTCACGCACCTCAACTGGCCGATGATCATTCCGGCTGGCAAGCCACTGGTGTCCATTCCGCCATTTCTGGTCATCACCTTCGAAGCCACCATCCTCTTCGGCTGCCTGTTCACGCTGCTGGGTCTGGTCGCCATGTGCCGACTGCCGGGCTTCGGGCTCCAGCCTGAGCTGACCGACCGGCGCTTCAGCAACGACAAGTTCGGCCTGGTCGTCAACGGCCTCAGCGACGCCCAGGTCGACACGTGGAAGACGACGCTTGCAACGCTGGGCGCACAGGAACTCGTGGTGACGGAGGCTGACCATGCATAGCGCGACGAGATCCAGGCTCCACCGACTGGCCGCGGCGGTCTTGTGTGGCGCTGGCTTGTTGGCCTCGTCCACGGCCAACGCCTTTCCATGGGACTGGGACATGGTCGATGCCGAGTTCTACAAAGCCTATGAATGGGCCATGATGTCGCTGCCCGATGGCGCCGTCACCATGAACCACTACGTCCGCAACGGCGACCGCATGACGCCCCAGGGTCAAGCCATCAAGAACCCGCTCACGTCGCCGACCAACACGGACATCGTGGTCGGTCAGCGCATGTTCAGCATCTACTGCCAGGCATGCCACGGCGTCGAAGGCAAGGGCGGCGCGCCGGTCACCAAGAATGACCCCGCCAACGGAATCAAGCGCTACCCGATCCCGCCCCCGATGCTGTCGGGTCCCGGGGCCATCACCGCGGTGCGCAGCGATGGCTACATCTACCTGACCATCCGCAATGGCGGCGCCATCATGCCCCGGTACGCATCACAGCTCGATGATTCCGAGATGTGGGCCATCGTCACGTACATCCGCACCCTGGATGGGGCCACATTTGCGGCGCCTCCAGAGCCCGCCGAAAACCAGTAGGAACCGGCCATGGCGCACAAATTTGACACGACCGCAGCTATCACCGGCATTCCCCGGACCGTGCCTGGTCCTGTAAAGGCCGCTGCCGGTGCCGGAATCGTGATCGGCCTGGCCACCTTCGGCTATGGCATGGCGACCCACAAGGATCTGGCCCTGGCCGGATTCGTGACCAACTTCATGTTCTGGGCGGGCGTGGCCCAGGGTGGCTTGATGCTGGCCGTCGCGATGACGCTGGCCAAGGCCCGTTGGGGGCGGCCACTCAAGCGCTTCGCCGAAGCGCTCGGGCTGATGTTCCCCGTGATGTTGCTGTTGTTGATCGGCTTCTTCCTGATCGGCGGCCTGGACATCTACCCGTGGACGCACGAAGCGATGCCTCCGCACAAGGCGATCTACCTCACCCCGAGCTTCTTCGTGATGCGCCAGGTGGTCGGGCTGGGCCTGCTCTCTGTGCTCTCGCTGGTCTACATTCGCTCCAGCCTGCGCGCCGACCTCGGCGTGGCCTCCGCGACCCTCGGAGACCGCGCACCCGCTTTCTGGTCCAAACTCACGGCCGGGTGGCAAGGTGACGACATCGAGATCGCCCAGTGCGGCGAACGGCAGCTCAACATCGCGCCATTCATCACCATCCTCTTCGCCCTGCTCTTCTCGATGATGGCCATCGACATGTCCATGAGCCTATCGCCTCATTGGAAGGCCGATATGTTCCCGGGTTGGTACTTCGCCAGCGCGTTCTGGAGCGGCTTGGTGGGGATCGCCATCCTGTCCCTGACCACGCGGCGATGGCTGGGTGTCGAAGCCCTGATCAGCCGGGATGTCTACCATGACCTGGGCAAGCTGACCTTCGGCTTCACCATGTTCTGGGGCTACACCGCCTTCGCCCAGTACCTGGCCATCTGGTACGGCAATATGACCGAGGAGATCGGCTTCATCTTGCTGCGCACCTCGGTGCAGCCCTGGGCCGGCCTGTTCCGGGTGGTCGTGGCGCTGTGCTTCCTGGTTCCCTTCGCGACCCTGCTGTCTCGGGGCATCAAGAAGATCCCCACCGCCTATCTGGCCATCACCTGCCTGATCGCGGTCGGGATCTTCCTGGAACGCTTCTGGGTCGTCATGCCCAGCGTGCAGCACGAAGCCGATCTGGTCACGCCCCTGCTGATCACGGTCGGCATGGGGGTGGGCTTTTTGGGCCTGTTTGCCCTGCTCACCACGACATTCCTCAGCCGGGTACCCGCACTTCCCGTGACCGACCCCTACCTGCAGCCCGACCCGCGGCACGTCGTCGTCCGCCCCGGCAGCCGGTCGCAAGCCGCGCACTGACCGTCGGCTCAGCCGCCGATACTTCGCGCCCGCACCAGCCCGCCGCGGTACTCGGGATGACCCGGTACAAGCTCGGTTGCTTTGGCGTAGCAGGTCACAGCCGCACGGCGATCATGGCGTAGGATCGCCATCTCGCCCTGCTGGCCCAGGAGCGATGCAGAGTCCAGGATCTTCGCCTGCTCGACCACGGCCTTGCGGTACTCGCGCCGCTGTGTCTCGTCGCACAAGACCTGACGGGACTCGTCGAGTTGTGCATTGATGCGGGTGATCTCGGTCACCGCGGTTGCACCCAAAGGCGCAAAGCGCGACGGCTCGAACTCTTCTTTGAGGCGTCGATAGGCGGCCTCGACTTCATCGGTCAGGCAGATCCAGTGGACTTCGAGCACATCGAAGTGATTGCCCTTGTAGACCTGGGCCTTTTTGCGGTCGATGATCACCTGGAGCTGCGCGAAGACCCTGGATTCATCCTGCGTGGCCCGGAAGGACACGAAGTTCAGCTCGATCATGGCCCACATCACCGCGGCGGTGACCGCCCGGGACATCGGCGAGACGGCGTAGAGTTCCCGCAGCCGCCAAGAGCCGCTCTGGATCGTCTCCACCAGCTTGGTCTCGGCCGGACTGAAGCGGAGCTCGGGGATGATGTTGGCGAATTTCTGGGGGATCAGCAGGTACTGGTCCAGGTAGCGGCCAAGCGACCGGAAGAGGGCGTTGCCCTTCATGCCACGAGCCTGCTGAAAGAGCGCCCGAAAGACAAGGCCCGGCGCCCGCAGGGGAACGGGGAGGAAGCGCTCAGGCAACTGGTTCAGGGAGTGAAAGGTCCATGTGCCGTCGTTTTCGAGGAGCACGCGCTGCGTGATGAATTCGACCTGCTTGCCCAGGACCATCACGAGCTGCGCAAAATTCATCGCGCCCATCTCGATGAAGGCGTCGCCCTGACGACACCCCGTGCGCTGCATGATCTTCAAGCTCTCGCGCAATTGATCCGGGCTGATCTGTTCGGCCTTGGCCAGCAGGACACCCATCACCTCGCCCTCGACCAGGGGATCAGTGCGCCAACCGACCGGGCCACCGGCACTCCAGAAGCCGTACCTGGTCCGTCCACCGGGCTGCTGAATCGTCAGCAGGCCCGTCTTCTTCTCGATCGCAAGGTCCACGAGGATCTTGCGCAGCGTCTTGGGTTCGCAGTCTCCCGACAAGTCCGGTGCGACCGAGGACAGGTCGGGCACGGCAAAGCCCCGCGCACTGAGAGCCCCATCCGAGACCTGTGAGTCCCCAGACAGCGTGTTGAGCTGCGGCGCAGCCCCCGCCGCGGTGGCGGGCCGCGCGGCGTCGGCAGACCCGGCCTGTCCAGCCACTGCGAGCTGCCCGCTGTCCAAGAACCACTGCCGAAGATCGGCGACCGCGACCAGCAGCTCGTCGATGCGGGCCTGCACCGCGACCGGCCACTCAGCGATCCGCAGCGCGACGCTGCCATCGGCGGCACGATTGACGACTTGGGCCGGGATTGGACCCAACCGACCCAGCGGCGGAATGAGCAAGTCCAGCTTCAGTTCGGCGGCCAGCTCACCCCGCGCCGCATCTGGAGGAAGCAGCAATGCGCCCTGCCCAAGGATGCCCTGGTGGTCCTCGAGAAAGTCGACGACGGACCCGTAGCGGTGGGTCACGCGGCGAACGGCCATCTCAGCTCCTAAGCGACGAGAGAGGGGAGTGCAGCTAGAAGTCTATGGTACAGGACGCCGCCGGCCAGCGCGGACCCACTGCGCCACATCAATCTTGCCCAGGCCATCCGGGGGGTCGATCACGTAGCGCGGAAGCGCCACGCCACTGACGACGGCGGAGAGCCCAGAGACCAGCTCCAGACCCCGTTCAGGGGTAAGTCGAAAGGCCGCGTTGCCTTGCACCGAATCTGGGTGGTGGAGGTAGTAGGGAAAGACGCGCAAGCGGACCAGGCGCGTGAAGAGGGCCGCGAGGACGGCGACATCGTCGTTGACTCCCGCCAGGAGTACGGCCTGGTTCAGCACCGGTACACCCGCATCGACCAGCCGAAACAGGCTGGCCACCACGTCCGCGCTCAGCTCGTCTGGGTGGTTGCAGTGCACCACCACCCAGACCGGCGCCCGCGCCCGCAGCCCTTTTACCAGTCCAGGGCTCACCCGGTCGGGCGCGCTGATCGGCGCGCGGGTGTGGATCCGCACCACGGGCACCTGCGGTCGGACCGCGTCGATCACGTCGAACAGGCGCCGGTCGCTGACCGCCAGCGGGTCGCCACCGCTGAGGATCAGCTCATCTGCGCCGCTGTCCACGCAAAACCGTAGCGCTGCATCCAACTCAGCCGGAGTGGGGTCCTCTGGCCCCCTGTGGTCCCGACGAAAGCAGTACCGACAGTTGAGGTGGCAGCGGCGCGTGAGCAGCAGCAGGACACGATCATCGTGCTTTTGCACCACCCAGGGAAGCGGGCTGCGCGCCTGCTCACCGACCGGATCTACCCGGTCGCCGGGGTCGGCAAGAAGCTCTCTGGGTCCAGGCAGAGCTTGGCGGCCAAGCGGACCATCCAGTGTCCGCACCCGCGACAACCAGCTACGGCTCACGCGCACAGCAAAGCGCTGGTCGGCTTGCTGAAGCAAGTCTGGCGACAGCGCAGGAAGTCGATCCAAGATCTCTCGTGCTCCCACCGTCGGGCCACGATCCGAGTGGTCATGATACACAGCACGCCTCTGTGGGGCTCTTTCCCCCGTCCCTCACCTATCGCAGCACTCCCGGTCGCTCCGGCCCCCTCCTCTCCAGGCGTCCCAATGGCTCTTCGGTACGATACCTCAGACTTCCGCAACGGACTCAAGGTGGAAATCGACGGTCGCCCCTACGTTGTGGTCTACTTCCAGTTCGTCAAGCCTGGCAAGGGTACGGCATTCACCCGCACCAAGCTCAAGAATATGATCACCGGCGCGGTCTTGGATCGAACCTTTCGGACCGGCGAGAAGGTGAACGCCGCTGACGTAGAAGACCACGTGATGCAGTTCCTCTACTCCGACAGCGACTTCTACTACTTCATGAACACCGAGACCTTCGAGCAGGTCGCCATCCCCGCTTCGTCGATCAAGGACCAAGCCCCGTTTCTGACCGAGAATGTCGAGATCACGGTGCTGTTCTTCGAAGGCCGCCCCGTCAACGTCGAGCTGCCAAACTTCATCGAAGACACCATCGAGTACTGCGAGCCCGGCGTCCGCGGCAACACCGCGACCGGCGCCACCAAGCCCGCGACCCTGGCCTGCGGGGCCGTCGTCCAGGTTCCCCTGTTCGTCGAACAGGGCGAGCGAATCAGGGTCGACACGCGCACCAAGAGCTACGTCAGTCGCGTCAAGTAGCGGGCTACATCTGCGGGCTGCGGTCTGCTACCGCCAGGAGGCTTCCATGGATCTGACCGGAAAAGTCGCCATCGTCACAGGAGGCGGTCGCGGCATCGGTCGCGCCATCGCCCTGGAATTGGGCGCGGCGGGCGCCCAAGTCATCGTGCACTACCGCACCAGCGCGGTGGGGGCCGAACAAGTAGTCGACCAGCTCGGTGGTCACGCCTTCCAAGCTGATCTCGACGATCCCAAGCAAGCGGCTCGGCTCATAGCCGCCGCCGAAGACCTCGGCGGACTGGACATCTTGGTGAACAACGCCGGGATCACCCGCGACACGCTCATGCTGAGGATGAGCGATGACGAGTGGCGCGCGGTGCTGGCAACCAATCTGGACGCCGTGTTTCGCACCTGCAGATCGGCTGCGACCGTGATGCTGCGACAGCGACGCGGCAGCATCATCAACGTGACCAGCGTGTCGGGGCTTCGTGGGAATCCCGGTCAGGCAAACTACGCGGCCAGCAAGGCCGCGGTGTCAGCGATGAGCCGGTCTCTCGCGGTCGAGCTGGCGCGCCGGAACATCCGCGTGAACTGTGTCGCACCAGGCTTCATCGACACCGAGATGGTGCAGGCCATGGACAGCCGCGTCGTCGATGGTGTGAAAAAGGCCATTCCCATGCGTCGCCTGGGCAAGCCCCAAGAGATCGCCAAGGTCGTGTGCTTCCTGGCCAGCGACGACGCCAGCTTTGTGACCGGTCAAGAGTGGGTCGTGGACGGCGGGCTGACCGCCTGATTCACCCGCCCAGTCCGGCCAGGACGCGCTCGATCTCGCTGCGCCGTTCGTC
>JAADHA010000288.1 GCA_013152105.1 Oligoflexia bacterium
CCCGGACAGGGGGGGAAGAATCTGTCTTCCCCCCAATAAAAGGGGCGAGGTCATGAGGCCGGCCGCTGGCCGGTCTTATGACCGAAGCCGCGAGCCCGCAGCGCAGTCTCAGGGCGCGGCGGTCAGGATCGCGGCGCTGCCAGGTTCCAGGTTCACCGAGTCGACCATGGCGCCGTCATGGTCGACGTAGGTCCTGCCAAGAGGAAATTCCTGGTCCTCGATCTCGTCGGGATTCACCAGCACCATGCCCCCGGTGTAGCGACGCTTCCAGCCCACGCCAACCGAGTTGCGCCGCGCGGCGGGGATGCCGATGTCCCCCTCCCACTCGTCGCTGAAGGGGTCGATCTCGTCGTCGAGATAGCCCCAGGCCGATTCCTGCACACCGTCCCAAGCCAGCAAGAAGCTGGCTCGACCATAGCGCTGGCCGGCTGCCACGCCTTCTTCTCCTGGCCCGTAGGTCAGGGCGAGGAAGCCCACATCCAGGCGCTCGACCTCCTCGAAGAAGGTCAGCGTAGATGCCCAGTTATCACCCGTGAAGTTGGCCGAGTCATCCCACCGCATCCAGTACTCCCGCAGGATGTGCGTGGCGTTGGGGGCGATCGCCAATGCCTGGGCCCGCATGACGGGTTCCCAGGGGTTCAAGGCGACATTGGGTGCGACCAGCAGGCCCGTGTCCATCAGCGGCACCCCCACGGCTTCCATGAAGCTCACGACGGCATCGCCATAGGCTTCGTCGCTTGGATACTCGGCGATGGCCGTCCCCAGTGACCCCATACAGTGCCCCGGAAAGACGTTGACATCGTCCATCATCACGCCGTCGAAGCCGTCTCGGCTGACGCGTTCTTGGACATTCTCCAGCCACTGCGCTTGGTAGTCGGCGTTCCCCATATTCGCCGCCGCGACGCCATCGTAGTCGCAAAACTCCAGCCGTTCTCCGTTCGCGTCGTGGAGGAACCAGTCTTCGTGCCCGTCCTCGGCCTGGGAGATCACGACCCCGGTCGAGGGGTTGTCCCCGGTGTGGTCAAGCATCCCGCCCGCCTTCTGGTAGGCCAGGATCTTCGCGTCGGGGTTGCTGAGCCGGATGGCGTCGAGGTCGGTGTACATCGACTCTTGCAGGACGATGAACCGGTACTGGCCAGCACCAGCGCCAAGGGGCGCTTTCTCTCGATCCCAGCCCTGTGCGAGCAGCAGACCTCGAGGCCCCGCCATCGGGCTGTCTCTCTCTTCCGAGCCCGTGTCGCTGGTGCCCGCGTCGCTGGTGCCCGCGTCGCTGGTGCCCGTGCTGGTGATGGTCCCATTTTGGCCATCCGATCGGAGCCTTGGCCCGTCGCCATCTGGCCGGGGGCCGCATGCGGCGGTCGCGACCAGCGTAGACAGGGCGAGGCGAGCGAGGCGCATGCCTGGAAGGTACCATCACATTCAACCGTCGGTATTGGGCGACTCCTACCTCTGCCCCCCACCCTGCCCTCCACCCTGCGCGGCCTCCTCCAGGTAGGGTGCCATCGTGTCGACGACCCGCTCCCAGCCATGCTGGGCCAGGACTTGGGCGTGGGCCGCGGCGCCCATGGCGGCGGCACGACCGGGGTCGCCGAGCAGGCTCTCCAATGCCGCGGCGAGCGGGAGCGCCTCACCAGGAGGCACCAGCAGGCCGGTGCGTCCGTCGTCGATGATCTCGGGCATCGCGCAGCAGCGGGCGCCGATGCAGGGCAGGCCCTGGCTCATCGCCTCTAGAAAGGCGTGGCCCCAGGGTTCGAAGAGCGAGGGCATCACGAAGAGGGTCGCGTCGAGGTAGCGAGCCCGCAGCGCTGCCCGGTCCCACAGCGGTCCGACCCACTCGACGCCGGGCGGCAGCGCCGTGTGGGGTCGCTTGGGACCCACTATCTGGAGGCGCGCGTGCGGTAGCCTGGACCGTACTCGCTCCCAAGCCGCTAGCAGCACCCGGCCGCCCTTGCGATCGAATTCCAGACCGACGAACAAGGCGACCTGCTGGTCGTAGCGGCGCTCGAGCCGGTCGGGCACCCGGAAGTTGACACCCCCACCGACGCGGATCACGCGGCCGGGGTCGCAGCCCTGGTCAGCGACCAGGGATCGTGCCAGCCAGTCGCTCCGCGGAAAGATGAAGGCCGCGGAATGGAAGACTTCACGCTCCAGCGCCAGGCGGCGGTCCCGCGCCCGACCCCGCAGCGGTGCCCAGGGCGGGTAGTGGCGCTGCGAGAGCAGGTAGCTGTTGTCGGTGTGAAGCACGAAGGGCCAGGGCCCTGGCGGGTGGCCTGGACCGACCAGGGCGTGGAGCTGCACGATGAGATCGAAGCGGTCCCGCGCCAGGCTGAGCGTTCGTCCGGCGAGCGCACTTCGGCGTTCAAAGGTGCGGGGGTCCAGATTGTAGCGCTTGCGCCAGGTGGCCCGGTCCGGGTGAAAGTGGGCGAGCTGGCGGATCCAGCGCTCGGGGCGGCCGATCTGTGGGTAGACGATGTCGACGACCGGGTAGCGCTCGTCGAGCGCCAGGAAGAGCCCCGCGTTTTTGCCAGCCGGTGTGCAGGAGAAGTCGGCGGTCCGCTCCATGGACAGACCAAGGATCCTGATGCTCACGAGGCGCGCTCCCAGAGGCGTTAGGGTAGCACTGCACCGGGGAGCGCTGTCGCTTGGCCAACTTCTTCTCGACAGACTGGTTTCTCGACGCGCTCTCTCGGGTCGCCTTCGCCGGCAGTGGTGCCCAGCCTGGGATGGTCGAGCTTGAGGGGCGCGCCTTCGACGTGCTGCTGCTGCCCGATGGCCGTGTTGCGGGCCACGCCTTGGTCGACTTCATCGAGGAGCGGGACCCCGGCGCGGGTCTACCCGAGTTCCCGCCCTCGCCCTCGCCCTCGCCCTCGATCACATTCCTACCGGCGGTCTGCCACCGGGTGGTGCCAGTGCCGGCCGACGCGGACGACTCGGGCGCGAGCGCCTGGCGGGTGGCGCCCTTCGTCGATTGGACGCGCTTCCCCCGCTGGGAGGACTACCTGGCGTTCAGCAAGCCGCACGGGACCTTTCACAAGTCCACCCGAAAGATCAACAAGCTGGCTCGCACCTGGGGTCCGGTCCACGTCGAGCTCGACCGACCCGATCACGACCTGCTCGAGTGCCTGCTGCTGTGGAAGTCGCGACAGCTTCGCCGCGCCGGCCGCCTCGACCGCTTCGCCTCCGTTCGTAATCGCCAACTGCTGCACGTCCTGCTCGACACGGGCCATATGAAGCTGTCCGGGCTCTTCGCCGGCACGAAGCCCGTCGCCTTGCAGCTTGGCCACGCTGACGCGCGCCGGCACAGTTGCTGGATCACTGGCTATGACGCGTTGGAGCGCCGTCAGTCCCCGGGCACGCTGCTGTTCGAGCACATGCTTCGCAACAGCTACGACAGCGGGCAGCACGAGTTCGACTTCCTGGTGGGCGACGAGAGCTACAAGTACGACTACGCCACGCACCAGCGCCTGATCGGCCCCCTGGGCAGAGAGACAGCGGGCGCCCGGCTGCGAGACCTGGCGCGTACCTGGGCCGATCCACGCCCAGGGGCACCCGCCGAGTGGCTCAGGATTCGCACCCGCGCCTGGACCAGCGCGGTGTGGAATCGCGGCATGGCCAACCAGGCTCCGGTGGTCACGCAGCGGCCCGCGCCGCCTTGGCTGGATCTGGTGAGGGCGGGTGGACCTGACTGGCCTCGTCCGCACCTGGCCTCGCCGGAAGACTGTCAGCTTCAGCACCTCTTCGCGAGTGGACCCAAGCTGCAGTCGCAGGTGGCCGCCGTCCGAGTGGCTGGGATCCAAGCTCGCCGACTAGGCCGCGCCTTCCTCGTGAAACAACAGCGACGGACCAGCCTGCGGCCTGCCGCTCCGAGCGCCGCGGTGGTCCAGCCGCCCCTTCACCTTCGGGCCGGGGACCTGGTCCGGGTACATTCTCCTGCCGAGATCGCCCAAACCCTCAGCCAGGGAGCGACCGGGGGCTTGTACTACATCCCCCAGGTCATGGACCGCTTTGGCGGCGGCACCTTTCGGGTAGAGCGCCGGGTGGAGCGCTTCTATGACGAACGTGAACAGTCTGTGGTTCGGCCTCGGTCCACGGTGACCCTGACCGGTGTTCAATGTGACGGGGCCCAACTCCCCGGTAATCCCGGCTGCGACCGTGCTTGCCTGCTGTTCTGGAGCGAAGCCTGGCTGGAGCGCGCCACCGTGCCCGCAACGATCTCGCCGTCGCTCCCGCCAGATTCCTCGCAAGGATCGGGGCGCTTCGTGGTTGGCGATCGGGTTCGCCTTCGCCCGCTGGATCAGATCCTGGCCCGGGTCCAAGCGGGCGGGGACGGTGACGGGATCCGCTGGTCCACGGCGATGATGGCCGGCTTCGCGGAGCAACAACTGCGTGTTCGCAGCGTCCTTGGCACCGCCTATGATGAGCGCCGGGGGCTGTCCCGAGCGGTGTCCGGGGTCGTGTTGCTGGAGGGCGCTACTTGCCCGGGCGTGGCGCTCACCGGGGGCGGCATCTGCGACCGCTGCTGCAGCCTGTTCTGGCGAGAAGAGTGGCTGGAACCAGCCTGATCACTCAGGAATCGCCGGAAAGACGCACCGCACCAGCAGACCGCCGCCGTTGCGGTGGTGGGCGGACACGCGGCCGCCGTGGGCCTCCATCACCTGGCGCACCAGCATCAGGCCCAGCCCCAGCCCGCCCGTGGCGCGACTTCGGCTGTGCTCGGTGCGGTAGAAGGGGTCGAAGAGCTGCGGAAGCGCGGCCTCGGGGACGCCTGGGCCGTGGTCAGCCACCTCGAGGACCACCTCGGCATTGTCCTGGTGGGCGGTGATCTCCACGGCCGCCTTTGGAGGCGTGTAGCGCACGATATTGGAGAGCAGGTTGGCCAGGACGCGGTGCAGACGCGCGCTGTCCGCCTTGACCACCAGATCGTCGGGGACCGAGACGGTGAGGGGGCGCTCGCCCAAGCCCGCCTCCTCGACCGCGTTGTTGACTATCTCGGCGAGATTGTTGTCCTGAAGGTGGAGTGCCAGCACGCCCTGGCGCAACCTGGCGCTCTCCAGCAGCTCGCCGACCAGCCCATCGACCTCGGCGATGTCGGCGTCTAGAGCGTCCAGCCGGCGCGGATCGGCGCCCTGCTCGCGCAGCAGCTCGGTCTGCAAGCGCATTCGGGTGAGGGGCGTGCGCAGTTCATGCGAGACGGCGGCCATCAGTTGACGCTGGCCATCGACCAGGCCCTGGACGCGGTCCGCCATGCGGTTGAAGGTGGCGCCGATGCGACCGGCGGCGTCCGCGCCGACGTCTACCCGGTGAGACAGATCCCCGTCGGCCACCCGCTCCATCGCGCTGCCGGCGATCTCCAGCGGGGACAGCATCCAGCGGCTGGCCCCGACGGCCCCGACCACGGCGACCCCCAGGATGATAAGAAGTCCCAGGCCGACCCGGCGCTTGGGCTTGTCCAGGTCGACCGCAAAGTGGACCGCCAGGTAGGGCGCACCGCCGTCATCGCCCAGAGATACCAGCACCGGCGCGCGGGCACCCCGTGCCATGTAGACGGTCTGGCCCTTTCGTTGGACGATGCGGGGACGGGCTCGGCCCTGGGGCTTTGGCAGTTCGTCGATCACCCGCATGCGGATGCCAAGATTCTTGGCCAACTCCGTGGCTCGTCGACGCCGCTGGGCCGGCTCGGTCTGCTTGATCTCTCGAGCCGCGAAGACCGCGGTGTCTGCTCGCTCCATGCCCAGCGCATCGACCAGCGGGCTGAGCACCGCGGCGCGCGCCACCATCCAGGCCCCAAGGACCGTGAGGGCCACCAGCAAGGCGCCCGCCACCGTCACGCGAAGACGCAGGTTCACGGGGCGTCTCTGGTTACGGGAACCATGTAGCCCACACCTCGGATGGTCTTGATGCGGGCCGGGTTGCGAGGGTCGTCCCCCAGCTTGCGGCGGAGGTGGCTGATGTGAACGTCAGCGCTGCGTTCGAAGGCGGCCCACTCCTCGCCCCGCGCGAACTCCATCAGGCGGTCTCGGGGTACGACCCGGCCGGAGGCCGCCACCAGCACCCGCAGGATGTCGAACTCGGTCGTGGTCAACTCGACTATCCGACCGTCCACGCTGACCTCTCGCCGCGCTGGGTCGAGTCGGATCCCAGCCCCGGTCAACACCGGGTCCATGGGCGCAGGCGCCTGAGCTCGGCGAAGCACGGCCTGGACCCGGGCCAGCAATTCTCGGGGGTTGAAGGGCTTGGGCAGGTAGTCGTCCGCACCCAGCTCCAAGCCCACGATGCGGTCCATGTCGTCACCTCGGGCGGTCAGCATCACGACCGGCAGCCGCCGCAAGGCGTCGTCTTGACGCAGGGCCCGCAGGACATCGAAGCCGTCCATGCCCGGCAGCATGACATCCAGCACGCACAGGTCCACGCCGCCGCGGCGAAGTCGCGCCAAGCCGTCCGGGCCATCCGAGGCCACCTCGACCAGGTAGCCCCGGCCGCCGAGGTACTCAGCGAGCAGCTCGGCCAGGCCGGGATCGTCATCGACGACGAGGACCGTCTGCACAGCCTACTCGGGGCCCTGTTGGGGACCGGGCTCGTCTCCGCCGCGACCGCGCATCGGGGACCGACGCTGGGCGAAGCGGTCGAGCATATTGCCGAGCTGGGCACGCTGGTCGTCATCCAGGGTCTCGTAGACATCGAAGATCCGGTCCGCCGTGTACAGGATCAGATCCTCGGCCTGGTCCATCCGATCCTGGATCCGCGACTTCACGTCCTTGCGCGTGAGGGTGCCGTCGACCAGGGTCTGGCGCATCTGCTGGCGCATCTGCTGGCGCTCTTCGTCACCGCCCTGCCGTGCCGCGTCCATCTTCAGCCGAATGTCGTCGCGGGCCGAATCGAGTGCGGCCTGCTGGTCGTCGCTCAGGTCCAGGCGCGACATCGCCTGGCCCAGCATGCGAAGCCCTTGTTCGGGGCCGGGCTGGCCACCGCGCATCCGCTGGGCCGGGCCTTGATCCTGGGTGCTTTGGGCGACCGGGCCGAGGTTGTCGGAAGCCGCGATCGCGCTCAGGCCGAGGGTGCCGACCGCGCCGATGGACATGAAGCCGAGGGCCATCAGGGTCTTGCGAAGGGTGGTCATGGTGTTGCTCCGTCGTTGCAGGATACGGCAGCCCCGAGAGGGTTGCCGGCGGGTCGTCCTTCCGACCTCGCACTACACTTCTACGGTTCGCCTGTTGACTGGCCGAAAAGACTGGCCAAAGGAAACCGGCAAAGTGTGAAGGTGTGTGAAGGCGGCTGGGGCAGAGGCCGACGCCCTTTGTGGTCCGCATCATATTGTGAGCAGCGCGAAGCTGTCGCGGGCGAGGCGCCCGTGTACTCGACAAGAGCGTCGAGAGCGCACTCAGTATGCAAACGCCTTGAGTAGCTCCCAGCTCACCACGGTCTCGGAGATGGCCTCGGCTACATCGCCGCTGACCCGGTCGGCCTGGAAGGTGATGTCCCCGGACCAGCTATCCACGCCCAGGGTGCCGTTGAGGGTCAGGCTGGTGTTGTCCCACGCGGCCGGGTCGATGTCGGATGGGGTCAGGTCGGCGCCATAGTCGAGATCCGTCAAGTCGATGGAGAAGCGACCGTCGCCGACATCGTAGATCCGCAGGGGAGTGGTCTGCGAGTCCAAGCTGAGCAGGCCCTTGTCGAAGTACAAGCTAAAGCTCAGGCTGGTCTCGTAGTAGGGCGGGCACTCACCCCACATCTGGGTGCCCGAGGTGCCCGGCGTGTACTCCTCGACCACGGCCTCGACCGGGTCGCTGTAGCTGAAGGTGCCGCTGGCCGCGACGCTCAGCGCCGTCGTGGACGGGTCGCGTTGGTCCTGCGCGTCGCCCGTCCAGTTGCCGGGCATTCCGCCCATGGCGTCGTTGAAGGCGAAGTCCAGCCCATCGGCGGCCACGCTGGTGTCTGCCACGGCGTCGCGAGAGAGCTCGTCGCAGCTTCCGCCCGCGGCTTCAATGGTGGTTCCCTTGTTGTTTCCGCCGCTGTCGCCGCTGTCGCCGGTGCCGCAGCCCATGCTCAGGCCGGTCGAAGTGGCGATGGTCGCCAGCGCGATGGCCCAGTGGTGCATTGTCATTGTGTCTCCTGCGCCGTGCCCGCTCTCACCATGCCCGCTTGTGCTTGCGCCCGCTACCGGGTGGTGCTCGCCGCTGGTGGCTTTTCGGCGGGAAGCAGCCGGATCTGGGCCTGGAAGCTGCCCAGCTCAATCACCTGCAGCGCGGGCTGCTCATCTGCAATCCACTGGTCCAGGGCACGTTGTTCCGTGTCTTGGGCGCCAGCGAGCTTCCAGCCCGGCAGCGTGACCCACCCCAGCGCTTGCCCCTGGCCGCACGCCTGGCGGATCCGATCCAGGCATGCTTCCGGGTCGGCGCCCGGTGCCTCGGCGCTGCAGAGGGGCCACGAGCACCAGGGGTGGCCGGTGGCGACCGCTAGCTCGCCGGCTGGCGAGGCCAGGAAGATCCCGTCCGGGACCTGCCGCCGAATGGCGTTCTCTGCCAGGTAGAGGCCGACGGCGGTGTCGTCCGGCATGGGGGTTGGCCAGGCCAGGCAGGGCAGGACCAGGACGACCACGGCGAAGGGCAGGCTGGCCTCGGTGATCCGGCCGATCGCGCCGGGACTGAAGCGCGAGGAGAGGAGGAGCGCGCCGACGATGCCTAGCGCCAGGCCGATGGCTCCGCAGCCTGCAGCCAACAGCAGGGCGCTCACCGGTGCGAGGTTGTCGAGGTAGCGTTCGGGCGCTTGGACCGCGCTGAGCAGGGGCGCGCTGGCGGCGAGGCTGGCCAGGGCCAGGCCGACCGGGAGGGAAGACAGCGCCGCCCAGCGCGACTTCGTGCCGGGCCATAGCAGCGTCGGGAGGCCGCGTCCCAGCAGACCCACGCCGCCAGCGAGGAGCACCAGGCCCCACGGCGCGTGGCAGGGGCGCGCGGCGTTGAGGAGCAGGGCGGGTCCATCTCGCAGCCCGACCCACAGGCTTGGCAGAGCGCGGTCGGCGATGATCGCCAGGGCGTCTCCTGGTCGCGCGGCCCCAGAGTTCGCGCCGGGCAGGCCGTCCAGTACGACCCCGATCAGCTCGTGCCCGGTCGGCAGACGCAGGAAGTGATGGGCCAACAGCCCACAAAGCAGCAAGCTGATCGAGAGTCCCCCCGCCGCGCGCCAGCGTTGCCCGGGGACGGCGGCCGCTGCCGCCAGGAGCAGCGCGGGCAGCCACAAGGGCAAGGTCGTGTAGTGGGTCAACACCGCGGCGCAGACCGCGATCCCGAGGACCGGGGCAGCCTTGGGCCATCTCCCGGCGGCCAGGGCAGCGGCGGCGATGAGGGCCACGGCGGCGCCGACCCCGATGTC
>JAADHA010000097.1:0-2188 GCA_013152105.1 Oligoflexia bacterium
ATGGTGCCGTGAGAAGCGTCAGCAAGCAGATGGAACGCCTTCGCGAGTACCGCCAGGTCCTCACCACCACCACCACCACCACCGCCGCCGCCATCGGCCAACTCGACATCGAGCCCACCCCATGAGCGACCTCAAGCTCTTCCGCATCACCACCGACGGGGTCGCCCAACTCGATGGCTGCTCTGTCGCCTTGGAGAAGCCCCTCCAGACCCTGATGGAGCGTGACCTTGACGCGCTACTCGGTGTGCGCTTCCTCGGCTCCGAGTACAGCACCGGTCGCAAGCATGGCGGCCGTATCGACACCCTGGGCATCGACGAGAACGGCTGTCCGGTAATCATCGAGTACAAGCGCGCCACCAACGCGAACGTCATCAGCCAAGGGCTCTACTACCTGGAATGGCTCTTGGACCACAAGGCCGAGTTCGAGCTGTTGGTGATAGGGCAGCTCGGTCGCGGTGCCGCTGCCGAGATCGACCGGTCGAGCTGCCGCATTCTGTGCATCGCGGGAGGCTTCACCAAGTTCGACGAGCACGCGGTCGAGCAGATTAACGGCAACATCGAGCTGATTCGCTACACCCGCTACGGCGACGATCTGCTGCTACTCGACCTCGTCAACAGCACGGTCGAGAGCCCAGCGGTCACTCCGGTCACCTCGGGAAAGCCCAAGGGCCGGTCGGGTGGGGGGGGCCGCTCCCGTGGTTCAAGTGCTCGAAGGGCTCGACGAGCGTTTGCGCGAGGTGTACGAAGCCACCAAGGACTTCCTTCTGGCCCTCGGCGACGACGAGGTCCGGGTCAAGTACACCAAGCTCTACGTTGCATTCCGTCGGCTGAAGAAGAACTTTGCCTGCGTCCGCCCCATCAACGGCCAGATCATTGTGTGGATCAAGGTCGACCCCGACACCGTCGCCTTGGAGTCGGGCTTCACTCGCGACATGCGCAAGATCGGTCATTACGGCACTGGCGACCTGGAGATCGCCATCGGGCACCTGGACGACCTGGAGCGTGCCAAGCCCCTGCTCGAACGCAGCTACGAGGGCAACTGATGTCCTGCTTCAGCACCAGGATGGAGATTGTCACCGCACTGCGGCGACAATCGGCCTGGACCCGCTTTCTCAGGCCCTCGCCATGAGCCTTCGCCTCACCATCCGACCCACGCTGCTCCTCTGGGCCTGCGACCGCCGCGGTGTCTTGCCCGCCGACCTCACCCAGAAGTTCCCGAAGATCCTCTCCTGGCTCGACGGCACCGTTCAGCCGACCCTCAAGCAGCTCGAGGCCTTCGCCAAGCACACCTACACCCCCATCGGATACCTGTTCCTGCCCACGCCACCGGTCGAGGCTGTGCCCATCCCGGACATGCGCACCCTCGGCAGCGACAGCCTCGGCACCCCCAGCCCGAACCTGCTCGACACCTTGTACCTTTGTCAGCAGCGCCAGGACTGGTACCGCCACTACGCCCAGGTATCTGGCGAGACGCAATGCGCCTTCGTCGGTTCCCTTGACGCGAGCACCACGCTCACCACCGCCGCCCTCGCCATCCGCAACACCCTGGCCTTTGACATCGACGCCCAGATGGGCGCCAAGGAATGGTCTACCGCCTTCCGGCTGTTCGTCGAGCACGCGGACCAGGCCGGCATACTGGTGATGATCAACGGCATCGTTGGCGTGAACACTCACCGCAAGCTCGACCCTCGCGAGTTTCGTGGCTTCGCCCTGTCCGACGACCACGCCCCGCTGGTCTTCGTCAACGGCGCCGACACCAAGGCCGCCCAGATGTTCACCCTGGCCCACGAACTCGCTCACCTGTGGCGAGGCCAATCGGCGCTCTCCGACACCTCCCCCGAGGTGCCGCACAGTGTAGAGCTTGAGCGCTGGTGCAACGCGGTCGCCGCCGAGCTGCTGGTCCCGATCGACCGGCTCACGCAGGAGTTCCAGACTGGCGAAGCGCCCCTCGACGAAGCTCGGCGGCTCGCGCGCCTGTTCAAGGTCAGCACCCTCGTGCTCCTGCGGCGGCTGCACGACATCGGACAGCTCTCTCGGAGCGAAATGTGGGACATCTACCGCGCTGAGCTGGCGCGAATCCTATCGAAGAGGCGTCCGGGCTCCGGCGGCGGTGACTTCTACGCCACCCAGCGGGTTCGCCTGGGGCGCCGCTTTGCTCGGGCGGTGATCGAGAGCACTTGGGAAGGCC
>JAADHA010000097.1:2194-13406 GCA_013152105.1 Oligoflexia bacterium
CCTCGTTCAGCGAGGCGCATCAACTGCTCAACGTGAAGAAGACCGACACCCTGATCAAGCTGGGCGTCGCCGTCGGCGTGGCGGTCTGATGGGCTACCTCATCGACGCAAACGTGTTCATCCAGGCGAAGAACTTGCAGTACGGCTTCGACTTCTGTCCGGCCTTCTGGGAGTGGCTCATCACCGAAAACAGCAGTGGCAAGGTGTTCAGCATCGAGCGAGTCGGTGACGAGCTGGCCGCAGGAGCGGATGACCTCTCGGTCTGGGCTCAAGCTCGTGGCTCTGCGTTCTTTCGCAAGCCGGCGCCCACGCTGATACCAGGACTCGGCCAGGTGAGCACCTGGGAGCGAGCACGGTTCGTACTGGGGCCTTCGGTTTCTTCTGGGGCTGCGGAAGGCGCGCCTCACATGGGTTCGAGTTGATGGCCACCTCTCACCACATCCCCATCTTCGACGTCGCCCCGTTCCTCACCCGCGACGAGGACTAGCACTACGACCGCAAGTCACTCTACGAGGGCCCAATCCGTGCGCCTGATGTCGAAACTCCAGGTAGATGTCCATAGGCACCCTCCAGAGTGCAGGAAGATCACCCCAGATCAGGACTATCTGAAACCGCGTCGCCAAGCTGGATCCGCCCGGATGTGGCATTGCGCAGGGCGTCGACCAGATCCTGGGTCTGGTCGGTGGGCACGCACAGGCGCATGCGCACGCGCACCCCCCAGCTTGTGTCCCTGGGGGCGATGCCTTTGGACCCCAAGACCGCCTGCACCGCGCCGGTGTCTGGGTATTCGTGTTCGACCCACAGGTCGGTGGTGGGGACGCGGGCTACGATCTGGCCGCGGTCCAGTGTCTGCCCCGCGCAACCGCCGTAGGCGCGGATCAGGCCCCCAATACCAAGCTTTGTCCCGCCGAACCAGCGGGTCACCACCACGGCCACCCCGTGCAGCCTGTGCCCGTCGATCATGGCCAGGATCGGTCGACCCGCCGAGCCTCCGGGTTCGCCCGCGTCGCTGCTGCGGGCGCGTTCATCGACCAAGCGCCAGGCCCAGCAGTGGTGGGTCGTGTCGGGCCAGCGCTGGCGCGCTTCGTCCAGCAGGGACGCGGCTTGTTCTTCGGTGGACACCGGGGCCGCCAGGCCGATGAAGCGAGATCCCTTGACCGGGTCGGGCTGGTGCTCGATCCGGCTGGCCAGGGTGCGGTAGGGGCCGGCCTTGCTCACGCCCCTCTCATAGCGCAAGGCTTGCCTGTAAGCCGGCGGAGGGCTGGGTCGTTTCGACAGCGAACCCTTGCCCAGGAACTCCGATGCGCACCTCTCCCCTCACGCTCCTCGCCCTCCCTGCGCTGCTCTTCAGCGCTTGCTCTCGTCAGTCAGCCACGCCACCCGAGCAGGTCCTCTTCGCGCGGGAAGCGGCCGTCGGTGGGTCTGGGATGGACGAGACCCCGACGGAGGCGGGTCCAAGCGCGGCGCTGACCCCGACCTCCCCCGCCATCGCGGTCCAGACCCGCCTGGTCAGGACCGGTGAGCTGTCCCTGGCGGTCGAGGACTACGAGCCCTTCCATGCTGCCTTGCAGACCTGGCTTGGCGAGCAGGGCGGCACCATCTCGGACGAGACACTGGTGCGTGGCGAGGGCGTGGTGAGCCGGGCCCAGTTGACCCTGAGAGTGCCCACGGACCGCCTGGACGCGCTGGTGGGCTGGACCGAGGAGCAGGTCCGCGTGGAGCGGATGTCCCTGCAAAGCCAGGATGTGACCGAGGACTGGGTCGACACTGCCGCGCGGATCGCCAATGGCAAGCTGGAAGAGCAACGCCTGCAAGTGCTGCTGGCCAGGTCTGGCCGCTTGGCTGATGTGCTGGCCACGGAGCGCGAGCTGAGTCGAGTGCGCGGTGAGGTTGAGCGGGCCGAGGGACGGATGCGCGTCCTCAACGACCGGGCCACCTTGGATCTCGACGTGCGCGTCGACTCGCCCTATCAGCCGGTCGTGGCCTCGCCCTTCCTGGATGATGCGGGGCGGACCCTGGCCCGCTCGCTTGCGGCCATGAGCAGCCTGAGCCGCCAGGCCGCGCTGGCCGCGATCGCCCTCATTCCGTGGCTTGCTGTGCCGCTGTTCCTGTTCCTGGGCCTGGTGGTGCGACGGCGGATCGTGGCAAGCTCCGCTCGGAGCCCGCTGTCCTGAACCCGCTGTCCTGAACCCGCTGTCCTGAGCCTGCTTCTCCGGCTCTGTGGGCTCCCCGAAACGGCTCTTCGACCGACTGCGCTACGCTGTGGCGCAGAGCCTGAATGCAAGCTGGTACCACCATCGGCCGCTTCCGGATCGAGCGGGCGCTCGGTGAGGGGGACATGGCGACCGTGTACCAGGTGCGGCACCTCCAACTCGACACGGTCCACGCGCTGAAGCTGCTCAAGATCAGCCACCCCGGCATGGCTCGCCGCCTGTTGCAGGAAGGCCGGATCCAGGCCAGACTCCGGCACCCCAACGTGGTCGCCGTGGTCGATGTGGTCCAGGACAAGGGCGCCATCGGCCTGCTCATGGAGTATGTCGACGGCTTCAGCCTGGCGGCCTGCCTGGCCGAGGGGCCGATGGATCTGGACGATGCCCTGGAGGTCTTTCACCAGGTCCTGTCGGCCGTAGGGGCCGCGCACGCAGCGGGTGTGATCCACCGCGACCTGAAGCCGGCCAACATCTTGCTGACCGCTCGCGGTGACCGCGTGCTCGCCAAGGTCACGGACTTCGGTATCGCCAAGGTCCTGGGCATCGACCTGGGTCTACCGAGAACACGGACGGGCGTGGCGATGGGCACGCCTGGCTATCTGGCCCCCGAGCAGATCACGGGCTCGGTCAGCGTCGACCGTCGCGCGGACATCTTTGCCCTGGGTACCATCCTCTACGAGATGATCTGCGGCCAGCCGGTGTTTCGCGGACCAGACCAGCTCGTCACCATGAACCGCACGGTCGCGGGCACCTATCTGCGCTTGCTTGCGCGGATGCCGCAGGTACCTCGCCCCCTGTCCGACGCGATCGACCGCGCGCTGGAGGGTGATCGCCAGCGACGCTTCGCAGACTGTGCCGCCTTCGCCCGCGCCGTGTACAGCGACGACAGCTTTGTCGCCGTCTTGGCGCCCGCGAGTCGTGCTCCGTCTGACACCCTGGCCCCACTCACCAGGTCGGGGCTGGGCTTTGACGAGGCGTGGGATGCCACGATCGAGGACCTGCCGACAGATGACCTGCCGACCGAGGACCTGCCGACCGAGGACATGCCGACGGCTGAGACCTGCCCCGACCTGAAGTCCGGTCGCTTGGCGGTGCTGGTTGAGCCCCCCGGGACCCGGTCGGTCCCGCCTCCAGACGCATCGAGCGCCGTAGTCACTGGCGACGCCGCCAAGATGATGGGGGACCTGTTTTGGTCCTTGGCTCGCGCCACCCTGTGGGGCATGGCCAAGGCGGTCAAGTACGGTGGAATTCCCTTGGTTCTCTTGGCGTCCTTCGGGTGGCTTGTGGCCGCTCGGGCGACAAATTCACTCGACGACCTGGCTGTCCAGCGCGGCGCCCAGGCCGTCCGCCTGAATCGGGTCACAGACCGCAGCCTGGAACGTGTCGCTGAGCTGATCACGCTGGGGGCAAACCAGCAACTTCTCGGCAGGCTGGAACAGAACTACCAGTCAGCACAGACTCTTCGGCAACAGGCGGACGCCGCACAAGAGCTGTCGGGCGTCATGACACGGCAGCTCGGTCAGCTTCCGCCGCCGGCCGATGACACGGAGATCACCCGTCGACGGGACCTGGAGATGGCGCTGGTGCAGATAGACCGTGAGGCCGCCCGGTATGCCGAGCTGAGTCGGCAAGAGGAGTCCATGCACGACTCATTCGGGCTCAAGCTGGCCCTGGCCCTGCACATGGTTGGAGATGGCGGGTGACAGGGCCGCCGCCCACGGCGATCAGCCCCCCAACAGGCCCGCCGCAGCGGCCAGCGCGGCGTCGACGAAGGGCTGGGGGTAGACGCCGATTCCGATGACACCCAACAGGGCGATCGTGATCGCCAGGGCGGTTGGCAGGGCGACCCTGGGGGCCGGACCGTCGGTGCCCTCGATGAACATGCTGCGGGCGACCTTGAGGTAGTAGAACAGGGCCAGGACGGCCAGGAGCGCGCCAAGCAGGACCAGCAAGCCCATGCCCGCCTGCCAGGCGGCCCAGAACAGCAGGAACTTGGCCCAGAAGCCGGCCACGAAGGGGATCCCGCCCAGGCTGAGCAGGAAGATCAGCATGGCGCCGCCCAGCGCCGGGCTGCGTCTGGCCAGTCCCTGCCAGGCGTCGAGATCGTCGCTGCCATCCTGGCCGACGACATCCACGATGAAGAAGGCACCCATGTTCGTGAAGACGTACGCGGTCAGGTAGAAGATGAGCACGCCGATGCCTTGAACCGTGGCGATGCCGAAGGCCAGCAGCATCAATCCGATGTGGGCGACGCCCGACCAGGCAAGCAGTCGCTTCACGTTTCGCTGGGACAGCGCGAACAAGTTGCCGACCACCATGGTGGCCACGCACAGCACCAGCACGATTGGCCACCATGTGTCGCGCATCGCTCCCAGGCCTTCGACGAAGAGGCGCACCAGCACGCCGAAGCCCGCGGCCTTGGGGGCCACGCTGAGAAACGCGACGAAGGGTGTGGGCGAACCCTGGTAGGTGTCTGGCACCCACATATGGAAGGGCACAACGCCGATCTTGAAGCCCATGCCGGCCAGGCTGAGCAGCAAGCCGAGTACCAGCAGTGGGCCCTGATCATCACCAAGGCTCAGGCGAGCCGCGATCGCGGTCAGGTTGGTGGTGCCGGTGACACCGTAGATGAAGGACATCCCGTAGAGCGTGACCGCCGAGCTGACGGCCCCGGTCAGGTAGAGCTTGAGCGAGCCCTCGACCCCTCCGGCCGCGCGCTTCTGCATGGCAGCCAGGACGTAGAGGGGGATGCCCATCAGCTCAAAGGCGACGATGATCAGCACCAACTCACGGGCACCTGCCAGCACCACCATCCCCAGCAGGCTGAACAACAGCATCAGGTAGTACTCGCCCTGGCGGCTGGGAAAGTTCCGGTCGACATGGTCGATGCTGCCCAGGGCACCCAAGGCGGCGGCCGCCAATAGGACCCGCTGCAGGTAGGTCGCGAAGGCGTCCTGCACATAGGCGCCCCCAAAGGCCAGGCCGCCCTGAGGCATCCACCAGCTCAGCAGGATCACGCCGACCAGTCCGACGCAGGTCAGCGCGCCCAGACCGCGCTGGGCGTCGGACTGTCTCCCGTCAGAGGGCGCCGGCACGAGCAGGTCTGCGAGGAACACCATCAGCAGCAGGGCCAGGACCGCCAAGGGCAGGGTCAGAGACTCGATGCCTGTGAAGGTCATGGTCTCACCCCCGCGCTGGCCTGGGGGGGAGCCGTCTGGGAGATCGTGTCGAGGTATCCCACCGTGGTGGTGTCGATGTCATCGAGGATCAGCCGCGGTGCCACACCGAACAGGATCAGGCACGCGGTCAGGACCACCAGCGCCACCCACTCGGTTCCAACGGGGTCGGAGAGATTGGTGAAGCGCGCTGGCGGTCCGGCACCCCAGAAGATCCTACGGGCGGCCCGCAGCACGTAGACCGCGGTGAGCCAGGCCCCCAGGACCCCGGCCAAGGCCCACCACGGCATCGGCCCATTCCACGCCCCAAGAAAGACCTGGAATTCCGCGACGAAGCCGGCCAGGCCAGGCATTCCCAGCGAGGAGAGGCTGGCGATGGTGAAGAACACGGCGACAGCGGGCATGGACTTGGCGAAGCCGCCCATATTCCCGACCTCGCGGTCGTGGGTCTGTCCGTAGATCAGCCCGACCAGCGCAAAGAAGAGCCCGGTCATCAAGCCATGCGCGACCATCTGGTAGATGGCACCGTTCCAGCCTTCCACGGTCATGGTGGCGGCGCCCAGCATCACGACGCCCATATGGCTGACCGAGCTGTAGGCGACGATGTACTTGAGGTCGGTCTGCCGCATGGCGGCGAGCGCGCCGTAGACGATGTTGACCACCGCGACGCAGCCCACGACCCAGGCCCAGGAAGCCGCGCCCTGTGGCAGCATGACCATGCCGATCCGCATGACGCCAAAAGCGCCGAGCTTCATCAGGACGCCGGCGTGCAGCATCGACACGGCGGTGGGTGCGCTGGCGTGGCCGTCCGGCGACCAGGTGTGGAAGGGAAAGACACCGGCCAGGGTGCCAAAGCCCAGCCACAAGGCGGGAAAGACCCACATCTGCAGGCTGCGCGGGTAGGTCGCCCGGCCCAGGGTCTCGATCGAGAAGGAGTGGGCGCCCGCGCTGTCGTACATGGCCAGGATGCCGACCAGGATGAAGGCCGAGCCAGTCAGCAGCATCAAGGTCAGCTTGATCGCGGCGTATTCCTTGCCGCCGATGTCGAGGAGCCGGAACAGGAAGCGGAATGGACCCGCCTCGGCCACCTTCTTGGTGCTGCCCCAGACGCCGATCAGCAGGTACATCGGCAGCACCGCGATCTCGTAGAACAGGAAGAAGACGAACAGGTCCAGGCTGACGAAGACGCCGAAGACGCCACAGACCAGCGCCAGAAGCAGGACGTAGAACTCTTTGTCACGCTGTGTGAGGGTCCAGGACGCGAAGGCGCCGGCGAAGATGATGATGCTGGTCAGCAGCAGCAGGCTGATGCCCCAGCCGTCGACGCCCAGGTCCAGGTTGATGCCGATGGACTCGATGATCGGGTAGTGCTCGCGAAACTGGTAGCCGCCTCCGGGCAGGTAGCCGATCGCCACGCGCAGGCTGCCGACCAGGGACACCAGGGTGCTGGTGATCGCCACGATCCGGGTCGTGGTGCGCGACTTCGTCGGTATGGCCAGCAGGACGACCGCCGCGACCAGCGGTGCGAACACGATCATCGAGAGCCACGGGAAGCTGTTCATGCCCCCACCATCCCGTATGCGATGAAGGCGACCACTCCGAGGACTACGGCAAAGACGTAGTCCTGGGCGCGTCCGGTCTGGAAGCGCTTGATCCGGTCCGCCAGGAAGATGAACAGCCACGCGACCATATTGATCAGGCCGTCGACGATGTAGCGATCGAACCAGCCGACCACCTGGGCGAAGGGCAGCAAGCCCTGGCGCCATGCCGAGTCCCAGAAGCGGTCGACCGGCCCGCTCAGGATAAAGCCGCGCAGGCCGCCGAGCAGGTCCGCGGTCCAGGTACTCGTCCCGTAGCGCATGATCCCCAGCGCGATTCCGCCTAGGCCGATGACCGAGGTCGTGATGCCGATCGGGGTCATGCCGAAGTGGTATTGTTGGCCCCAGAGCGTGGCCAGCAGGTCGCCACCGAAGCCGGCGCCGACGGCCAGCAGGCCCAGCGCACCCATTGGAAGCAACATGGTCCAGGGCGCTTCGTGGGCGTGCTCGGCGCCCTCAGCGGCGTCACCGAAGTAGGCGATCACGATGACCCGGGTCATGTAGAAGGCGGTCAGACCCGCGCCCAGCACCAGCATGGCGACGGGGACGTATTGTCCGGCCTCCAGCATCTCTTCCAGGATGAGGTCCTTGCTGAAGAAGCCCGCGAAGATGGGCACGCCAACCAGGGCCAGCGACCCGGTGATGAACAGCAGGGCCGAGATCCGCGTGGTCTTCCAGAGTCCGCCCATGTCGTGGATGTCGTTGCTGTGGACGGCGTGAATGGCCGCGCCCGCGCCCAAGAAGAGCAGCGATTTGAAGAAAGCGTGGGTGGTGAGGTGGAAGTAGCCACCCATGATCTGGCCGGATCCGAGGGCGGCGATCATGTAGCCAAGCTGGGAGCAGGTGCTGTAGGCCAGGACCTTTTTGATGTCGTCCTGCACGATGGCGGTGGCCGCGGCGATGAGGGCCGTGGACGCGCCGATCCAGGTCATCGCCAGCAGCAGGGAGGGTGCCAGCTCGAAGAGGGGGTAGGCCCGGACGATCAGGTAGACGCCGGCCGCGACCATGGTGGCGGCGTGCAGCAGCGCGGACACGGGGGTCGGGCCCTCCATCGCGTCCGGCAGCCAGATG
The DNA here is from genome assembly GCA_013152105.1 of Oligoflexia bacterium. Taxonomy (GTDB): domain Bacteria; phylum Myxococcota_A; class UBA796; order UBA796; family UBA2385; genus UBA2385. The sequence goes on from JAADHA010000097.1 coordinate 10,249, forward strand.
TGCAGTGGGACCTGGGCGCTTTTTCCCATCACGCCCATGAACAGCAAGGCCGGCACGGCCGTGGCCCAGATGCCCACCAGATGGGCGTCCCAGGCGAATGTGCCGGTGGCGCCATAGAGCGCCAGCAAGCCGACGATCAGCCCCATATCCGCGAACTTTGTGACCCAGAAAGCCTTGACTGCGGCTTGGCCGGCGCTGGGCTTTGCCCAGTAGAAGCCGATCAGCAGGTAGCTGCACAGGCCGACAAGTTCCCATCCGGCGAAGAGCTGCAACAGGTTGGGCGCCAGCACCAGCCCACCCATCGCGGTGATGAAGAGCGAGTGGTAGGTGAAGTAGCGCCCCTGGGCGGGCAGCGAGTCTTCCGCCATATAGCCCAGGCTGTAGACCTGGACGCAGGCCGCCACCAAGGTGACGACGGCCAGCATCGACGCGGAGATCCCGTCGATATGGACACCCATCGAGGCGATCACTTTTCCGTCGCGAACCAGCCAGCCCACCGTCTCTGTGAGGGGAGCTTCGCCACCCACAACCAGCATCAGCAGGCGCGCGCTGGCACCGAAGGAGATGACCGCGACGGTGGCCGAGAGCCAGCCCGCCAGGCGTCCGGCGCGTCGCAGGGGCCAGACCAGAGCCAGCAGGACGAAGCAAGCCAGCGGCAGGAGCAGAGCGATGAGAGCCAGGTTCAGCACGAGATGATCAGCGTGGAGAGGGAAGATCGGAGGGGGCGAGGCATCAGCCGAGGAGGTCGTGGAGGTCATCGATGTCGATGCCCTGGCGTTGGCGATAGACCAGCATCACGATGGCCAGACCGACGCCGACTTCGGCTACGGTCAGCGCGATGCCGAACAAGGCAAAAGCCTGGCCGAGCGTGTCGCCATGAAAGCGGGAGAAGGCCACCAGATTGATGTTGACGGCGTTGGCCATCAGCTCGACCGAGCAGAGGATGGCGATCAGGTTGCGCCGCGACAGGACGCCATAGACGCCCACCGAGAACAGCACCCCAGCCAGGATCAGCCAGGCCGACAGGCCGGGTCCCGCCGCGATGATCTCGTTCATCCTTCACCCCCGTCGTGCGGTTGGCCGATCACCACACGCGGGGCGAGGCGCGCCAGCTTGACGCCCTTGCCGTCTCGTCTGGCCAGGACGATCGCCCCGACCATGGCGGCCAGCAAGAGGAGGGAGAGCAGCTCGAAGGGAAGGATCAGGCGCGTCAGGAAGGTCACACCGAGCGCCTGAGTGCTGTCGACGTTGAAAGTGGGAGCGACCAGCTTGGGTGTCCCGCGCACCGTCGCGGTGACCAATAGACCCAGCAAGGCCGCGGCGAGCAGGGCGGCCCGGAGCCCCCCGTTGGCTCGGTCGATCAGGACCTGGGCGCCCGACTGGCGGCGGGTCAGCATGACGGCGAAGAGCATCAAGGTCACGACGCCGCCGGTGTAGAGCAGGATCTGGGCGGCGGCCAGGAAGTCAGCGTGCAAGGCGACATAAGCAGCAGCGGTCGCGATCAGGCTCAGCGCCAGCCACAGCACCGTGTGGACGAGGTCGCGGGCGGAGACCACCATCAGCGCGCCGACAAGCAGCACCGTGGCGATCACGAGGAAGGCGATCCAGGCACCCATCAGGGGGTTTCCTTGGGCTGTGACTGTAGCTGTGGCTGTGGCTTGGGTTTCGGGTTCTGCATCTCAACCAGCTTGGTGCCGGTGGCCCAGGTCAATTGGTGGAGTTCCTCGTTGGCGTAGAGCCGGTCCATGGTCAAGAGCAGGTCATTGCGATCAAAGGCCGGCTGTTGCTGTACTCGCAGCATCAAGATGGCGTCCGTCGGGCAGACCTGGACGCACAGCTCGCAGATGATGCAGGCGTTGAGATCCAGGGTGAAGTCGCTGGCCCAGCCGCGCTTCTTGCCGGTCGCTGGCGATGGAGCCTTTGGGCCCGTGGTGACCGTGATGATCTGCGAAGGGCAGATCTTCTGGCACATCTTGCAGCCGATGCAGGCCTGGTCGCCGTGCTCGTTGTGGACCAGGGCGAAGCTGGCCCGGTAGCGCTCGGGACGGGGGCGGGTCTGCTTCCAGGGCAGGGGTTCGGTGATCTTGGGACGAAACAGGTTCGAGAACCCGATTCCAAGCGCGGCGAAGGCGTCGAAGAAGCTCATGCCCAGACCACCCACATGGCGCTGAGCAGCACCAGGCCCAAGGAGAGAGGAACCAGCCAGCGCCAGCACAGCTCCATGAGCTGGTCGGATCGCAAGCGCAGCCAGGACCAGCGCACCCAGTAGATCCCAGCGAAGACCAGCAGGGTCTTGAGGATCATCCAGTGGGGCCCGCTGCCCAGGGGGCCCATGTCCCAGCCACCCAGGAAGAGGGCGGTGGCGATGGCGCTGGCGATCAGGGTGTGGAGGTACTCGGCCAGGTAGAACATGCCGAAGTGCATGCCGGTGTACTCGACCGTGACGCCGGCCACGAGCTCGCTCTCGGCTTCGGGGATGTCGAAAGGGATCCGGTTGGCTTCGGCGAGCGCGGTCATCATGAAGAGCACGAAGGCGATGGCACCCGGGCCGACCGGCCACAGGACGAACCAGTGCAGATTGGCCTGGGCATTGACAATGTCACCCAGCTTGAAGCTCTGGCTGAGCACGATCGGCACCGTCGCGGTCAGCAACATGGGGATCTCATAAGAGATGCTCTGGGCCACCGCGCGCATCCCACCCAGCAGCGCGTACTTGTTGTTGCTGGCCCAGCCCGCCATCCACACCGGGATCAGCATCAGGCTGGCCAGGGCCAGGGCGAAGAGCACGCCGATGTTGAGGTCGGCGATGATCAGGCCGTCGCCGAAGGGCACCACCGCCAGGGTCGACAGCGCGAAGACCACCACCAGGAAGGGGGCCAGCAAGAACAGGGGGCGGTCCGCGGCGGTGGGAACCAGGTGTTCCTTCTGCAGCATCTTGAGCCCATCAGCGATGGGCTGGAGCAGGCCGATTGGTCCGACCTCGGTGGGACCGACCCGGTTCTGCATCAGGGCCGAGAACTTGCGTTCATACCAGATCGCGTAGGCCGCAACGCCCATGACGATGAGGACCAACACCAGGCCCGCGACCAGCCCGTGGAGCCAGGGGTTGCCGAAGAGCGGGAAGGTCACCGGTCCACCTCGCCCATGATCGGGTCGAG
>JAADHA010000097.1:13449-14749 GCA_013152105.1 Oligoflexia bacterium
GGCAGCAAGGACAAGGCGTGGTAGCTCGGAGCGCGGATCTTGCAGCGGTAGGGGTGTGGCGTGAGCTTGCGCTCGGTGTTCGCGATCACGTAGGTGCCCAGCTCACCACGGGGCGACTCGATCGCCGCGTAGCCGACCTTGCCATCCTTGATCTTCACCGCTCCCGGCAGCTTGACCGGCTTGAGGGCGCAGATGGGGCCCTCGGGTACGCCGTCCAGCAACAGGGTGGCGATCCGGGCGCTCTCGCGCATCTCGTCGATGCGAACCAGGGTGCGGGCCATTGCGTCGCCCTCGGTGCGCACCGCGACACGGACATCGACCTGGTCGTAGGCTGCGTAGGGGGCGTCTCGGCGCATGTCGAAGTCCACACCACTGGCGCGCAGGATGGGTCCGCTGACGCCACACTCCATGGCCAGAAGCGGGTCAACGACCGCGATCCCGCAGGAGCGCTGCTGGCAGATGGGGTTGTCGGTCAGGAAGCGCTCGTACATATGTGTGCGCTCTGAGATCAGCGCGAGGACGGCCTTGGCCTTTTTGTCCCAGCCCACCGGGATGTCGTGGCGGTTTCCGCCGACGGTGTGGGTGTTGTAGTGGAAGCGACAGCCGGTCAGTTCCTCGAACAGGTCGAGGATCATCTCGCGTTCGCGCAGGCAGTACAAAAACAGGGTCGTGCCCCCACCGATGGCCCCGCCCATGTCCAGGCCCCAGGTGCCGACCGCGATGAGGTGGCTGGCGATGCGCTGGATCTCGGCCAGGATCGTACGGATCACCTGGGCGCGGGGGGGCGCTTCGATCTCCAGGAGCTGTTCGAAGGCCATGTTGATGGCCAGCTCGTTCATCATCGGTGAGACGTAGTCGTTCTTGTCGACGATGGGGGTGATCTGTGCGTAGGTGAGCTTTTCGCAAAGCTTTTCCACACCCCGGTGCAGGTAGCCCACGTAGGGCACGGCCTTGACACAGGTCTCGCCGTCCAGCCACAGCTTGATGCGCAGCACGCCGTGCGTCGAGGGGTGCTGCGGACCCATATTCAGGGCCATCAGGTCGGACTCGGGATCGTAGCTGTCGATGTCCAGGTAGGGGTCGGGCCAGCCGGTGCCGACCAGGTCGACCGGCACACGCACACCGCCGATCTCCACCCATTTCACGGGGTCGGTGTTCTTTGGCAGCTTGGCGGCCGTTATCGCCATGGGAAGTGCCCCGTGTCGATGGCGTAGTCGCGTCGCAGGGGATGGCCGGACCAGTCTTCGGGCATCATGATCCGTCGGGGGTCCGGGTGACCCGCGAAGACCGTCCCCACCAG
>JAADHA010000384.1 GCA_013152105.1 Oligoflexia bacterium
GGCATCTTCGGACCGTGCCGTCTCGACCGTCGAAGCGGCGAGATCGACCGCCGCGGCGGCATCATCGACGGCCTGCTGAAGACCAAGCAGTTGATCTGAAGCCTCAGCGAGTTGGCGACGACGGGCCAACACCGCAGCGCCCGCCCCGCCACCCACGCCGCGCTGCACCAGGCCACGTTGGTCGACAAAGGCCGGCTCGGCCCCATCCACCACGACGCAGCCCCCCTGGCTGCGCCAGCTAGCGAGCGCGTTCTCCAGGCCATTCGTGACGCCACACGCCCCAAAAAGCAGCGCGAGTGCCTTCCTACCGGCGTCAGTCCCCTCAAAGCGATCGACGAAAGGCCCCGGCGCGGGCGCCGTTCCAGCCAGACTGAGGATGGACACGCGCCCGCCCCGGGCGGCGGCGGCGGCCCTGGCGGTCACCGCGTCATCACGAGCCAGCACGCAGTCCAGCGCTGGCCCCAGCGCGACGGTCAGCACCCGCTCGAGGTCCTGAGGCACATCGAGGTGCTCGGCCAAGGTGCCCAGCGTGCCGTCGACCTGCAACACCTGGCGGACCGCATCGTCCACCCCGGCATGCGAGGCTTGCAGGGCCTGGAGCGAGTCTCGTCGCGCCCGCGCCCCAGCCAGCGCACGCTCGGCCACGGCGCGTTCCTGGTTGCGTTGGTCCAGGGCCCGTAAGGCCACGCCCACATCACGCCGCAGGCTCGCCCTGGTCTGCTGGGCCGCACCCTCGACCTGCCGAGCGGTCTGCAGCGCCTGACGCGCGGCGGCTGCACGGTCCTGGGTCTGCGCGGCGGCCGCCAATGCCTGCTTGACCGCCGTCTCAAGCGCCTCGATCCCCACACAGACCTGGTCGCGCCGTTGAGTCAGGCGGGTCCGTCGCTGGCCCAGATCGGAGACGCGCATCCGTGCCGTGTCCAGCCCGGCCCGATCCCGCGCCACCTGCCGGACCAGCCGCAGCACGCTGTCCTTGTGGGCCTCGACGCGCTGGCGGCGCTGTCCCAAGGCCCGCTCGGCGGTCTGGAGGGCCGCACGCACCCCTTCGAGATCCACGTCGAGCGCTTCCAAGCGCTGACCAAGCTCCGCACCAGCCCGTCGGATCTCGTCGCGCCGCGCTCGCGCCGCGGTCGCCTGGTCGTCTGCGGTCTGGGCGTCCGCATGCAGGCGCTGGGCGCGCTCCAGCAGATCGTCACGTTCCTTGGCCTGGTATCGCCGCGCCGACTCGCCCTCGCGACGCGAGGCTTCCAGCTCGGCCAGATCGTCCCGAAGCTGGCCGGCCTGCCCCTCGACCTGCTCCAGCTCAGCCCGCGCCTGGGCCAGGTTCTGCTCGCGGCGGGTGACATCCCGGATGGCGGACGCCTCCTCCGCCTCGGAATCGCGGACCTGTGAGGCCAGCACCCGGCGGTCGGCCACCAGCCCCGCGAAGCGAGCCAGGCCCAGGAAGACCTCGGCCTGACGGATCGCGCTCTTGAGTCGTCGATAGCGCACCGCCTTGCGGACCTGGCGCTCGAGGGACCGCAGTCGGGCCCCCAGGTCGTCGAGGGTACGGACGGCCCGCCCGACGTTCTCCAGCGTGCCAACAAGTTTCTGCTCGGCTTCGTCCTTGCGTGCCTTGAAACGACTGATGCCCGCCGCTTCCTCGATCAAGGCCCGCCGCTGCTCGGGCCGGGCGCTGATGATCTGCCCGATCCGGCCCTGCTCGATGAAGCTGTACAGGCGGTTGTTCGCGCCGGTGTCCAGGAACAGGTCCTGGATGTCACGCAGACGCGAGCGCGCGCCGTTGATCCGATACTCGCCCTTGCCATCCCGATACAGACGCCGTGAAATCTCGATCTCCGCGTGGCGGGCGTACTCTCCGGGGAATGGTTCGTCGCCCGCCGCAAAGGTCAGGCTGACCTCGGCCAGACCCGTCGATGGTCGTTCTTGCGTTCCGGCGAAGATGATGTCCGACATCGAGCTGCCGCGCAGGCTCTTCGCGGATTGTTCGCCCAGGCACCACTTGACGGCGTCCACCACGTTGGACTTGCCACAACCGTTCGGGCCAACCACGCCAGAGATCCCCGGGCCAAAGTGAAACACCTGGCGGTCCGGGAAGGACTTGAAGCCGTGGATCTCGAGCTTGCGGATGTGCATGCGAGGAGCCTGCTCCGTCCAGGGCTATCGGGTGTCCGCGTCTCTTGCGCGGTACTCAGCGCCGAGGCGCATATACTCGCCGTGTCCGTGGCGGATGGATGTCTCGATCTCGGCGTCGCTGACCGACCGCACCACCCGAGCCGGCACGCCGAGCACCATGGATCGCGGCGGGATCACCCGCCCCGCTGGCACGACCGCGCCCGCGCCGACGATGCAGAAGCGACCGATCCGGCAGTTGTCCAGCAGCACGGCGCCCATCCCGATGAGGCAGTCATCATCCACCAGGCAGCCGTGGAGCACGGCACGGTGCCCGACCACGCACCGCGCCCCGACCACGGTGGTCGAGGTGCCCTTGGTCGCGTGCAGGATGCAGCCGTCCTGGATGCTGGTCTCGGCACCCACGCAGATGCTGCCCTGGTCCCCGCGCAGCACGCTGCCCGGCCACACGGTCACCCCCGCACACAGCCGCACGTCCCCGATGATCACGGCTTGGGCGTGGACCCAGGCCTGGGGGTCGATCACGGGGTGGTGGTGAAGGTAGGGCTCAAGCATAAGGGCTGCCTAACGTCTTGAGGGGAGCTGCTCCCGCCCTGGAGGGATTCACCCACCGCCACCAGGGCAATACCCGCGCCCCCCGCGCGTAGTACGGCTGCCGGCCGAGCTATACATCCAGGGCTCGGTCCAGGGAGCATCGATATGGCAAGTACGGCGCTGACAACCCGGAAAGACACAGGTCTGGCCTATGTGTTGTGGATCGGGGGCCTGATGGGCTTCTGCGGGCTGCACCGGATCTACATGGGGCGCTACGCCAGCGGGATCATCTGGCTGCTGACCGGCGGGCTGTGCTTTGTCGGGCAGCTCATCGACGTGTTCATGATGCCGCAGATGCTGGAGGACAGCGAACACGGTCGGGGCTGGTAGGCGGTGATCACGGGCAGCGCACCTTGAGACGGGCTGCCGGATTGAAGCACAAGAGAGCTGAGAGCTGGTGCTCAGCCGACCTGGAGTCCGTGCTGGATCAGCTCCAGAGCGCGGTCCAGACCGGTCTGCACGTGCCACAGCGTGACCAGCGGCTGCCCAGCCTGCACCGCATCGCCCGGCTTGACGTGCAGGACCAGACCGACCCCCGGGTGGATCGCCTGTCCCGCCGAGCGCCGGCCAGCGCCCAACACGAAGGCCGCCCGGCCGAGATCATAGGCATCGCAACGGGTCACCCGGCCCGCCTTGGTGGCCAGGAGCACCCGCTCGGCGCAGCCACCCCCTAGCAAGGTGGCGTCTGGGTCACCGCCATGCGCACGGACCATACGACACCAGCGTTCAAAGGCCGCACCCGAGTCCAACAGGGCACGGGCACGGGCGACCTCGGCGGCGTCACGGCCGATGAGCTGGCAGGTCAAGGCCGCGAGGTCTTCCGGGCCCTGGCCGCGCAGACAGGCGACCGCTTCCTGCACCTCGAGCGCGTTCCCGATGGCGCGGCCCAAGGGCACATTCATGTCCGTCAGGCGCGCCCGAGTGCGGACGCCGGCACCGTTGCCCACCCTGACCAGGCTGTCCGCCAGGCGCTGGGCGTCGGGCAGGGTCTTCATGAAGGCGCCCGAGCCCCACTTCACGTCCAGCGACAGCTCGTCCAGGCCCTCGGCCAGCTTCTTGCTGAGGATGCTGGCCGTGATCAGTGGCACGCTGGGCACTGTCGAGGTCTCGTTTCGCAGCGCGTAGAGCACGCGGTCCGCTGGTGCGAGCTGCGCGGTCTGGCCGTTCATGAAGCAGCCGACATCTGACAGCGCAGAGCGCAGCCGGTCTACAGACAGGTCGGTTCGAAAGCCCGGTATCGACTCGAGCTTGTCGAGCGTGCCGCCGGTGTGGCCCAGCCCTCGGCCGCTGATCATGGGCACATAGGCGCCGAGCTCGGCCCACAGCGGCGCGAGCACCAGGCTGACCTTGTCGCCAACCCCGCCGGTGCTGTGCTTGTCGACCACCAGACCGTCGACCTGCCAGGAGAGGACCTGGCCCGAGTCACGCATGGCCAGGGTCAAGGCGACCGTCTCGTCATCGGTCATGCCCCGCAAGTAGACGAAGGCCAGAAAGGCCGCCGCCTGGGGGCGGGTGACCGTGCCCGCTGCGACGCCTTCTACCAGCCACCGAAGCTGGGCCGGGCTGAGGGGCTGGCCGTCTCGCTTGGACTCCAGCACGTCCTGGATGGACAGCGATGCCCCGCTGGTTGACGCCATCAGTAGGCGCCCTTGGCCGATCCACCCGTGACGATGGCGACACTGGCGCTGGCCCCGATGCGCGTGGCCCCCGCCGCGATCATCGCCCGAGCGTCGGCCGAGGAATGCACGCCGCCGCTGGCCTTGACGCCCATCTGCGGGCCCACCACCGCACGCATCAGGGCGACATCCTGGACCGTCGCCCCCCCGCCACCGAAGCCCGTGCTGGTCTTCACGAATTGGGCCCCGGCCGCCTTGCTGACCGCGCAGCCGACGATCTTTTCGTCCCGGCTGAGCATGCTGGTCTCCAAGATGACCTTGACTGGCCGCCCCGCCGCCGCGTCCACGACCGCCGAGATGTCATCAAAGACGCGGTCATGGTCGCCGCCCTTGAGCGCCCCGATGTTGATCACCATGTCGATCTCCTGGGCGCCATCGGCGATGGCCTGGCGTGTCTCGGCGGCCTTTGCCACGGTCACCATGGCGCCGAGGGGAAAACCCACCACGCACACGGTCATGACCCGGCTGCCGTCCAAGAGCCGCGCCACCAGCCCGACCCAGGTCGAGTTGATGCACACGCTGGCGAAGCCGTATCTGCGCGCTTCTTCACAGACCTTGACGATATCGGCCCGCGTCGCAGTGGGCTTGAGCAAGGTGTGGTCGATGTAGCGAGCCAGTTGCCGCGAGCCATCCGGTGCGTCCCCGTCGGTACCGACCCGGGTGGCACCGGCGTCCACCAAGCGCCGCAGCGCGGTCGTGTCCTGCCAGGTTCCGCGAAGCACCGGGTCCGGCGGCACGGCTTCGAGCTGAGCCTGGTGCTGGATTCGCGAGACCACACGTTCCACAAGCGCTTCGAGGGCGTCCGGGGAGAGCGTGCTGACGTGAGAAGGCGGGGCAGGAGACACGAGCGTCAGGCCTCGCGGATGGTGATCTTGATCATCTTCACCGGCGTCACCGGGCGGTCGCCAGCGGCGGTGCGGGTGGTCTCGATCTTCTTCACCACGTCCATCCCCGACGTGACCCGGCCGAAGACCGGGTGCTTGCTGGGACTGCTGCCGTCGAACCAGTCCAGGAAGCTGTTGTGCTTGGTGTTGATGAAGAACTGGCTGCCGCCCGAATTGGGCCGACCGGTGTTCGCCATCGACAGCGTGCCTGGTTCATTGGAGATCTTCTGTTCCGCAGGGAACTCGTCCTGAATGGTGCCATGAGGCGGGCCGCCCGTTCCGGCACGGGAGCTGAGGGGGTCGCGACTGTGTGGGCAGCCGAACTGGATCATGAAGTTGTTGATCACGCGGTGAAAGTGCAGGCCGTCATAAAAGCCGTCCTTTGCCAGGGCGATGAAGTTGCCCGCGGTGATCGGCATGGTGTCGACGAAAAGCTCGGCGTCGAAGTCGCCGAGGCTGGTCTGGAAGGTGGCGGTGGCATTGGCCATGGGGACCTCTGGGTTCGGGGCGCAAGAGCCTATCGCGCCAACGGGCCGGCGCCCCCCTCTGCCCAGATCGACCCACCTCCGAGTCGCCCCACACTGCATCGGCGTGATAGTCCACGCCGCAATGCAAGCCATGAAGTCCTACCACCTCGCGTTCGTGTGTACCGCGAACATCTGCCGTTCGCCCATGGCCGAAGCCTGGGCACGCCACTACGGATCTGAACGCGACTGGCCAATCGAAGTGCGTAGCGCCGGGATCATGGGCTTGGTCGGGCACCCCGCGGACCCACTCGCCGTCAAGGTGATGAGCGAAGTCGACATCGACCTGAGCGCCCACAAAAGCCGTGGCGTGGACGACGAGTTCATGGACTGGGCCGACCACGTGCTGGTGATGGAGATGCGACACGCCACCATCCTTCGGCAGCGCTTTCCTGAATCCGATGGAAAAGTGCTCATGCTGGGGAATTTCGGCGGACTGGTCGAGGTCCCCGACCCGATCGGGGGCTGGCGCTGGCGCTTTCGGAAGTCGCGTGACCAGCTTCAGCGCTGCGTGGTCAACTTCATCGATCAGCTCCCACCGCCGGCCCACGCCGGTCGGTCAATTACCTAGATCCAGCAGCACCGCGCCGCCGGCCACAACGCCACCGGGTTGCCAGGCAGCCCGGCCCGACAGGCGCACCCCAACCAGGGTCTGGGCAGGCAGGCGCAGCGAGCTGACCGCACCCAGGACAGGCACCGGTCTGGTGTCGCCCAGGCCGTGGCCGACCGAAGCGGCAAACCCACCCTCAACGCCCACATCCCACCAACGAGCGGGCAGTCGGTAGCGCGCCCCAGCGACAACGCTCACCCGGCCCGTCGCTGGCCAGCCGGTGCTGCCCGGCAGGTCACGAGCCGCGCTGTCCACGGAGATCGTGAGCACCGCCGACCGCGCCACCCCGACCCGTCCGCCGACCAGGATCCCCAGCAGGGGCGCCGCTCCGGGCAGCTCGATGCCCAGGCTGGGGCCAAGCACAAAGGCGCCGTCCAAACCCGGCGAGGACGAAGCCGCCTGGGTTGCTTTTCGGCTCTGTCCGCTTGCGGATACCGGCGGATCGACCAGCTTGAGCCGCACCATATCGCCGTCAGCCCCCCACAAGGCGACGCCGTGCTCGTCCCCCGTGACGATATAGCTGGGGCCGTCCAGGGACAGCGCTCGCAGGCTCTGGGCGAGGCCGATGGGCGCTCGGCCAGTCTGTGCCAGAGTGCGGACCGCAGCCTGGATGTCGTCGGTGCTCAGCGGTGTTGCGTCCGGCCGCGCCCACACCACAGCCGCGTCACCAGGACCCAGGACCGCGACCTGGACCGCCACCACCTTGCGCGAGCCGTCCGTCAGTTGAAACACATGGGTTCCAGGTGGGACATCGAAGGGCACTCGGTCGGCTGGGGTGCCGTCCCACCACACGCGCTCATGGGGGCCGGCGACGACCACCCGAGCCGGACGCTGGTTGCTCTGCGCGGCTCGAACCGAGGTCAGGAGCTGCCTGGCCTCGACCAGGGTGTCGTCTGGAGGGCGCCCGTACGGTGCCGAGGCCGCGGCGCGCGCGGCGGCCGCCCTGGCCTCGCGGCGGTAGAAGTCCGCCATGTCCTCGCTCGAGGACTCGCTACGGGCCACGACCAGGTCAACCTCGGCCGAGGAGAGGTGGAAGCGAAACACATCGCCCGGTGCCAGCAAGCCGGTCAGGCAGGGAAGCTCGGCCTGAAGGCGCGCAAAGGTGGATAGCGCCCCGTTCAGGTCGAGAAGCTGGAGCTGTTCGCGTCCGCTGCTCAGGCGCCCCCGCCAGGCTTCGACATCCACGGGGCCACCGCAGAGGTCCTCGATCCGTCGGTCCACCACCCCCACGACCTGCACCGCGTGGGCCAATTCGCCCACCGGCCGGATCGCGACATCGACGTGGCCAAGCAGCGTGGCCGCCTCGCGAGCGCGGTCAGCGTCCACCCCAGACGCGAGCCACAGGGTGGCGTCGGATGCGTGCGCCGGGCCGAGCCCCAGCAGGCCGCAGAAGAGCAGCGTTGCGAGACCCAGCAGGCGCCACACAGAGGCGCAGAGGCCGTGGAGAGTGCCCGGGCAGCGCCAAGCGATCACCGAAACGCCTTGGACTCGAAGTCATAGACCCAGGTGTTGCGACGGTCACTGGCCACGTCGATGGTGAAGGTCGCCCGCCGCCCGTCCGAGGTCTGGAGCGTGACCGCATGACGACCCGCGCTGAGCTCCAGGCCGACGGCTGGCGTCTTGCCTCGCGGCGCGCCGTCGATGATCACATCGGCCCGTGGGGTACTGCTGATCTTGACCTGCAGGACGGCCGCGGCAGGGGGCGGACCTGAGCCAGGCGTGACCGAGCCGGTCGAGGCTGCCGGGGCTGCCGTCTCAGACGCCGCAGGGGTGACCGCCGGCGGCTTGGGGGACGAGGTTCCCTTCGGTGCGGCAGAGACAGGGCCAGGCGTCGATGTTGAGATGTGTGGGGATGGCGCCACGGGTGCCGCCACAGGAGCCGCCACAGGCTTGGGCACCGCCACAGGCTTGGGCACCGCCACGGGCTTGGGCACCGCCGCCGTGGGATTGTCAACCATCCGCGTCATCGGTCCCGGCGAGGCGGACTCGCCTGGTCCCAAGCCACCGTTAGATGGTGGTTCTTGCAACAGGCGCCAGGCCGTGAAGATGACGACCGCGACCGCGGCCAAGGTGGCGATCACAGAGCTGATGTGCCGCCAGCGCCCCGATGCCGGCTTCAAGCCTGGACCAAGCCCAAGACGAGCCGCGTCCCCGCGCGCCACGGGGCCCTGGGCGTTGCCCACGGCCAAGGGCAGCCCCAGGCCCCCACTGGTCGCCGCGGTCGGGCTGATGGTGGAGGCCGACCGCCCTGGGCGCCGTAAGTCCACAACACCCGCCGACACGCGACGGACCATGTCCTGCTGAAAACGCACCAGGCGGTCTCTCGACGTGACGGGATCTTCGATCAACGCGCCGAGCGCCCGACCCATCGCAGCGGCAGAGGTGAACCGGGCGGCGGGATCGCGCTGCAAGGCCCGCACCAACACACTGGAGAGGGGCGAGAGGGGACCGGTGAGGGCGCTCGCCCGACGAGCTGCCTCGTCTTTGTTCATCAAGGTCAGGATCTGATCCGGCCGCTTCTCGGCGAAGAGGGGCTGAAGGACCGCCAGCTCGTAGAGCACGGCCCCCAGTCCGAAGAGATCCGCCGCGGGACCGATGTCTGATCCGGTCGCCTGTTCCGGGCCCATATAGCCCCAGGTTCCGCGCACGGCCCCCACCCGTTCCGCCGTCACCATGGCCTTGCTGATCCCGAAGTCCAACAGCTTGACGACCCCCTGGGGGTTGATCATCAGGTTGCTGGGCTTGATGTCGCGGTGCACCAGGCGCAGGTGCTCGCCGGACTCGGCGCGAGCCGCGTGCGCGTAGCCCAGACCGTCGCAGACCTGTCGACCGATCTCCGCGATGATGTGGAGGGGCACCGGCACGCCCGTGGCGCCGGCACAGGGAGACGACCCGCCGCAGGGTGACCCCTTCGACATACTCCATGACCAGGTAGTAGCGGTCCGCGTGGCAGTTGAAGTCCTGGATCTGGACCAGGTTCTGGTGGGTCAGCAGGCTGCCGATCCGGGCTTCGTTGATGAAGAGACGCTTGAAACCATCGTGGGCCGCGTAGTCAGGCAGGATCACCTTGATCGCCACCCGCGGCGCCACGCCCGCCAGGCTCTCGCGCCGGGCCTCGAAGACCCGCGCCATGCCCCCCGTGCTGATCGGACGCACCAATCGGTACCGACCGAGGCGCGCCGGCGTCCCGTCGGCGAGGACCTCGGTGTCGGCGCCACTCTCCAGCATCGCGCCAAGTCTACCCCGCTGCCCCGTCTGGATGCTACATCCGCGGGAGAGAAGGTACGCCCAGGATCGCCAGACCACGCTCCAGCACCCCGGCCGTCAGCTCGATCAGCGCCAGGCGCGACTGGCGCTGTTCGGCCGTGTCCGCCTGGAGAACCGACAGCTCGAAATAGAAGCGGTTGGTGGCCTGCGCACACTCGAAGAGGTAGTCGCAGAGCAGGTTCGGTCGATGCGAGGCCAAGGCTGCAGCCACGACCTCGGGCAGCCGAACCAGGGTCCGCACCAGCGCGCGCTCGAGCTGGTGCGGGCAAGCGGCAGCGCTCAGCGGCACCGCGGCAGCCTTGGGTCCGCCCTTTCGCTGCAAACTGCGACAGCGCGCGTAGCTGTACATCAGAAACGGCGCGGTGTTGCCCTCCATGGCCAGCATGCGATCCCAGTCGAAGACCACATCGGACTGCGGGTTCTGCGCCAGGTCGGCGTAGCACACGGCCCCAACGCCCACGGCCTCGGCGATCTCGGCCCGTTGCTGTGCCGACAAGTCTGGCGACTTCGCGTCCACCACGGCCCGCGCCCGACGCACAGCCTCGTCGAGCAGATCCACCAGGCGGATCACGTTTCCCTTGCGCGTGCTCATCGCGCCCTCGGGCAGCTTGAGCGTGCCAAACCAGGTGTGGACCAGCTTCACGGCGTTCGGGTCGAGCTTGCGCCAGGTCCGCCAGGACCGCCACACGGCGAAGACCTGCTGGAAGTGAAGCTGTTGGCGGCCGTCAGTAATGTACTGGATCTCGACGGGGCTCCAGGTCGCCAGGCGGTGCTCCAGGGTCGCCAGGTCCGTCGTGCCGTAGAGATAGGCCCCATCACTCTTCTCGATGACGAGGGTGCGCCCTCGGACGGCCTTGACCGGGTGGTCGTCGGGAAAGCGCACCACCACCGCCCCGTCGCTCTTCTCGGCCAGGCCCGCCGCCAGCAGCGCTTCGACCACGCCGGGGAGCGCGGAGTGGTAGAAGCTCTCGCCCAGGGTCACATGAAAGGCGACGCCCAGGCGGTCGTAGACCCCCTGGAATTCGCGCAATGAGATGTCGATGAAGCGCTGCCACAAGGCGCGGTTCTCGGGATCGCCAGCCTGCAGGCGCGCCGTCTCCTGGCGGGCCAGATCATCAAGGGCGGGGTCCGTCGCCGCTGCATCGCGAAAAGCGACGTAGAGCCGTTCCAATTCGCCCACCGGGTCCCGTTCGAATGCCTGGGGGTCCAGCCAGCGGCGCCAGGCGACGATGAGCATGCCGAACTGCGTCCCCCAGTCGCCGATGTGGTTGTCCGCGACCACCGTGTAGCCACAGGCTTCGTAGAGGCGTTGCAGCGCGCTGCCGATGATGGTGCTGCGCATGTGGCCGATGTGCATGCGCTTGGCGATATTCGGGCTGCTGAAGTCGATGACGACGGTGCGACCCGGTTCCACCTGTGGCACGCCGCCGGCCCGGTCCTGGTGTTGGGCGACCAACTGGCGACACAACCAGGCATCGTCCAGGTAGAAGTTGATGAAGCCAGGTCCCGCGACCTCGATCCTGGCCACCGCGGGGTGGGCCGGCATCCGCGCCACCATCTGCTCGGCTACCGCCCGGGGGTTGCTGCGCAGCGCCTTGCCCAGTCGAAAAGCGTGGTTGCTCTGGTAGTCACCAAAGCGTGGATTCCCGGTCGACGCGACGGACTCGACGACTGGCAGCACACCGGCACGTCCGGCGGTATCGGCGGCGGCATCGGCGGCCGCGAGCACGAGTGAAGTCAAGATCTGCGAGACGGTCTGAACGGCCATGCGTAGATGCTCCGATGAGGGCGGTCGCGCTAACGCGAACCCGTAGGGAGTGCCTCGCCAGGCCGGTCAAGCGATGACACCCTCGACAGGTCGAGGCATCCAGTCCGCTTCCTGATAGGGCCCCTCAACCGCGCCCCCCGCGCGACTCCCCGAGGCAACGATGACCGCCCCCGTTCGCCATGACCACGACGTCCAGCCGGCTCCCAAGGACCGGCTGCTTTTGGTCAAGGACCCCCTGGCGCCCGTGTCCACCGATGACTTATTGGCCTTGCATCGCAAGATGATGTTGCTGCGTCGCGTGGAAGAGCTGGCCGCCAAGGCATACACCCAGCGCAAGATCCGGGGCTTCTGCCACCTCTACATCGGCCAGGAATCGGTCGCGGTCGGTGCGGCCGCGGCGACCGCCGACGACTACTGGATCACGTCCTACCGCGACCACGGCCACGCCATGGCGAAGGGGACCAGCCCCCGCGCGGTGATGGCCGAGTTGTTCGGCCGCAGCACCGGGGCCAGCGGCGGCCAGGGCGGATCGATGCACATCTTCGACAAGTCCGTGCGCTTCATGGGGGGCTACGGCATCGTGGGCGGCCACGTACCCCTGGCCAACGGCGTGGCCTGGGCGGCCCGAGCCCGGGGCGAAGACCGTGTGTGCGTCTGCTTCTTCGGCGATGGCGCCGCCAACCAGGGGGCCTTCTTCGAGGCCCTCTGCCTGGCCGCACTCTACAAGCTCCCGGTCGTCTTCATCTGCGAGAACAACTGGTACGCGATGGGCACGCCCCTGCATCGGCAGTCCGCGATCACCGATATGAGCTTGCGCGCCCGCGGCGTGGGCATGACCCGTGAACAGTTGGATGGCTGGGATGTCGAGCATGTGCGCCAGCGAGTGGCCGCGGCACGCCAGCACGCCCTGTCCGGCGCCGGGCCTGTGCTGCTGGAGATCGTGACCTATCGCTACCGCGGCCACTCGATGTCCGACCCGGCCAAGTACCGGCCCAAAGGAGAGCTCGCGCAGCAGCAGAAAGGCCGCGACCCGATCCAGCTCACCGCCCGGCGTCTGCAAGCCGATCACGGGATCACCGAGCAAAGCCTGGCACAGACCAAGGCCGACGTCGACGCGGTGGCCCAGGACGCCTGGGACTTCGCTCTGCACAGCCCCGAACCCGACCCCGCCACGCTCTACGACCACGTCTATGCACCCCAGCAGACCAGCCTGGCGGCCGACACGGACCTCGGCCAGACCCCCTCGAAAAACCAGGATGCCTGACTGATGGCCACGCTCCAGATCCGCCAGGCCCTGGGCCGGGCGCTGCGCGAAGAGATGATCCGCGACCCCGGCGTCTTCCTGATGGGAGAAGAGGTCGCCCACTACAACGGCGCCTACAAGGTCAGCCAGGGACTGCTCGACGAGTTCGGCGACGACCGGGTGGTCGACACCCCGATCAGCGAGGGCGGTTTCAGCGGCCTGGGGATCGGCGCAGCCATGGCCGGGATGCGTCCGGTGATCGAGTTCATGACCTGGAACTTCAGCTTGGTGGCCTACGACCAGTTGATCAACGGCGCGGCCAAGATCTACCAGATGTCGGCTGGGCAGTACCACGTTCCGATCGTCTTCCGGGGCCCCAACGGCATCGCGGAAAACCTGGGCAGCCAGCACAACACCGCGGTCGACAGCATCTACGCCCACTTTCCCGGGCTCAAGGTCGTCACCTACTGCGACGCGCACGACGCCTGTGGGCTGCTCAAGAGTGCCATCCGAGACGACAACCCCGTCATCTTCCTGGAAAACGAGATGACCTATGGGCTGAAGGGTGAGCTTCCAGACCACGAATACCTGGTACCCCTGGGCTCGGCCAAGGTGCGACGAACCGGGACCGACCTCACCGTGATCAGTTGGGGCAAACAGGTCTTCAACGCCGAATCCGCAGCGAACCAGTTGGAGCAGGATGGCATCTCGGCCGAGGTCATCGACCTGCGAAGCCTTCGCCCCCTCGACCACGAGACGATCTTCAAGAGCGTCGTGAAGACCGGCCGCTGCGTCATCCTCCACGAGGGCTATGTCTTCGCTGGGGTCGGCGCCGAGATCGCCGCTCGCGTACAGGAAGCCTGCTTCGACTGGCTCCAAGCACCGATCCTGCGGGTGACCAACCGGGACGTGAACCAACCCTACGCCACTGGGCTCGAACAGCTCGTCGTGCCCAGCGCCGACCGCGTGGTCGAAGCCGCGCGTCGGGTCCTGGGGCTCGCCGTGCCGGCCGACAACAGGCTGGATCCATGACTCGGAGAGCGTCACAAAGAGCGATAGCAACCCTCGTAGTGGAGAATTGGCGACATGGCTGAGATCTTCGAGATGCCACAGGCCTCGCCCACGATGGAGATGGGCACCATCCTGGCATGGCACAAGGCAGAGGGCGCCGTCCTGGCACCCCAGGACGTGATCGCCGAGGTCGAGACAGACAAGGCCGCCATGGAGATCGAGGTCTTCGACACCGGCGTGCTGCTCAAGATCCTGGTGGCCGCTGGAGACGAGGTCCCCGCTGGCGCCCCGATCGCGATCATCGGCCGCTCGGCCGACGAGGACATCAGCGCCTTGTTGGCCCAGGCCCGCGCCACGCTGGCCGCGATCCCCGCCGCGCAAGCGCCCAGGGAAGCGCCCAGGGAAGCTGCCAGAAAAACGGCCACCGCGCCGGCACCCGTCGACCCCGCCCCGGCCGCCGCCCAGCCAACAGCTCCCCCACTGCTCGG
>JAADHA010000077.1 GCA_013152105.1 Oligoflexia bacterium
GATCTCGGCGGGGCGGGCGGCCAGGGCCGAGGCGTGCCAGTAGTAGCCAGGGTCGGTGTCGGTGACGGCCCCGACCAGGCCTCGGTCCTGGAAGAAGCGGTGGTGGTCCAGGCTCAGGCCCAGAAGCTGGACGATCAGCCCCGCGCCCACGACGGCTCGCACCAGCACGGGCGAGACCCGGGCGAAGGGCATGGCCAGGCCGATCAGCACCAGCGAGGGCACCATGTAGCGGGGGCCCCAGCACCAGTCTCCGCTGAAGAAGGGCTGCAGCGCGTACATGCCCAACAGCGCCGCTGCGGTGAGGATGACGGCCAGGGCGAGTCCCCTCGCCTGTCGCCACAGTCCCGCCAAGCCCAGCAGCCCGATCACAAGGGGCGGGCTGTACCAGAGCGCGCCCTTTCCAGGGCTGAACACCAGCGAGAGCGCGGCCTGCAGCGGGCCGGACGCGATGTTGTAGCCCCCCTCGGCCTTGCCTGAACGAAGCACCTCGCCCAGCCGCCACTCGTTCCATCCTGCCCACAACAGCAGGCCCAGGCCCAGGCCCGCCAGCACCACGCCCGCCACGGCAAGCTTGCGCCGGCGACTGGCACCACCAGGCTCGACCAGGCCCAGCAGGACGAAGGGGGCGAGGCCCGCATACACCTCTTGATGGTTGACCAGCAGGGCGAGCGCACATCCCGCGACGGCGGCCAGGCGCAAGGACCCACGACGTCCGGCCAACCAGGTGCAGCCGACCGCCACCAGGATCCACAGGGCGTGCATGGACTGGTCGAAGACCGTGGTCGAGCTCACGAAGAGCAGCGTGCAGAAGGCGGTGACCAGGGCCCAAGCTACTGCCGGCTTGCGGGCCAGGCCCAGGGCGCGGTGCAGCCAGAATTGCACGGGCACGATGGCCGCTCCGAACAGCCCGCACAAGAACGAGAAGACGGTCTGCTGGGCGTCCAGCGAGCCCAGTCCGAGCAGCCGACCGACCCACAAGAGCGGGACCGCCAGGACCGACACGGTCGCCCCGTAGGTCGACACCACCCCATCCACACCTTGCAGGGCGAACTGATCGGGGAGCTTGCCGTCCCGCACCAGGGGCAGCCCGAGATCGAGCAGGCTGCGGGCCACCTCGAAGCGGTACTGACCATCGATCATGCCGATGCGGCCGGGTCCTGTCAGCAGGTAGATCGCAACAGTCAGCAGGTACAGGCCGACCGCGAGGCTGGTGTCCGAGCCCAGGAACCGGCTTCGCGCGTGGGTCTCTGCTGCGCGGGCCACCGTCTCCTCCATCGGTCCAGGGGACATCGCAGGACTATCCCGCGGCGGAACCGGTTCGGAGCAGCAGGTTAGCGGGTCTTGATGAGGACTGAACAACAGCAGCGATGGGACTCCCGCTATCGGGACGGTAACCTCCCCTGGGACGCGGGGCAGCCCGCCCCGGACCTGGTCTCAGTCCTGCCGACCCTGGGCCTGGCAGCCGGCACTTGTGTGCTGGAGGTGGGCTCTGGGACGGGCACGAATGCGGTCTGGCTGGCTCAGCAAGGTCTGCGGGTCACGGCCGTCGACATCTCGCCAGCGGCGGCAAGGCTGGCACGCGCCCGAGCCCAGGCGGCGACGGTGCAGGTGAATTTCGCGGTGATCGACTGGCTGAGTGACCGGACTGTAGATGCTCACAGCCAGTCCCTGGTCTTCGACCGCGGCTGCTTCCACATCCACGATGCCGAAGGGCGGGCCAGCTTTGCCCAGCAGGTCCACCGGGTACTTCGACCTTGGGGTGCCTGGCTGAGTCTGGCCGGAAACGCCGACGAAGAGAGCGTTGGGGGTGGCCCTCCTCGCGTCTCGGTGGCCGACATCGCGGCGGCCGTGGAGCCCTGGTTCGAGATCCAACAGCTACGGTCGATTCACTTTCGAGCAGACACCGGCGCCCTGGCCTGGCTGGGCTTGTACCGAAAGCGCCGTCCGCAGCGGCCGACTTTCAGCAAGAATTGATGCGGATCGTATCGGGGCCGGGCATGATGAACTCGACCGAACGGGCACAGGTGGAGACGAAATGCACGCACGTCTTTCTGTTCCTGTCCTGATCATGCTGATGGCCTGCACTGGCGACCGACCCAGAGACGATGGAGACGGCACTGGCCACACGGTGGACAGCGGCGCCTTCCTCACCGATGCTGGGAGCACCGACGCTGGAAGCACCGACAGCGGCACCTCCGCGGGCCCGTGTGGTGAGAGCGGGATCTGCGATCTCGTGGTGACCAACACCCAGGTAGTCTGCTCCGACCACAAGGTCCCTGTACCGCTCGCGGCGACCTCGACGGCTCCAGGGACCATCGACGTGGTGCAAGAGCACGTGGCGCAGGGCTGCTGCCCGGTCTTCTCCGCCACCGCTCAGGCCAGCCTGCGCACCATGAACATCGACGTGAGCTACGACTTCAGCAAGGACGACTGCGACTGCAACTGCGATCTGGACGTGAGCTACACCCTCACACAAGTGCCCTCCGACGCATTCGATCTGCACGCGGGGGATGAATCGGTGTCGGTGACCGTGTTGTGATGCCGCGGATCGAGGGCTCGCCAGCCAGGATCGGGCGGCGATCCGTGAGATAGTGAGCGCCCCGAGCGACCTGTGTCCATGACCTGCATGGCGCAGGTCCAGCTCGCACCACAGGCTAGAGCGGCGTGGACATCCTCTCCCCATTGCTCCTGATCGCGGCCTGCGCGCCGTCCTCGCGACCGCCCGGGCTCCTGGTGATCGTGACCGACACGACGCGCCAGGACCTCGGCGGTGCCACGCCCCCCGCTGCCGCGTCACGGGGACGCCGCTACACCAACGCCTGGGGTGCGGCCAGCTACACCACGGCCAGCACCGTGACCCTGGTCAGTGGCCGGTGGCCCATGGGCGACGAGCGCGATGTCCCCGTGCCTGACATGGCCACCAGCGGTCACCGCCTGACCCGAGCCCGCTGGCCCCAAGACTCCTGGGTCGAGGCCGGCGGCGGCACGGTGCTGACCGACCAGCCCATCGTCAAGATCCTCCGAGAGGAAGACCTGCGAGGCGACTGGTACCAGCACCCCGGCAGCCCGGCCCTGTTCAACCAAGCCCGCGCCTGGGTCCACAATCAGGACCAGCCCTGGGTGCTGTACCTCCACGCCACCGCGGCCCACAGCCCCTACGACGGCTTCATCGGGCCCGGCGCGGCCCGGCGCAGCGACCATCGCAAGAGCACAGCGGCCCTGCGCTTTGACGCTGCCGTCCAGCAGTTCCAGGTCGACCGCAGCCCTGTCCCGCCGGACCTGCTGGCCTGGGCGCGCTGGCAATACCGCACCGCGGTCGAGTCCACGGCCCTGGGCATCGACGACCTGCTGTCCATCGTGTCACCAGACAGCACCGTCATCTGGACCGCCGACCACGGCGAGTCGCTGGGTGAAGACGAGCTGTGGGGGCACGGCTCCGGGCTCAACGACGCCCAGGTCCGCGTGCCGCTGGTCGTCTGGGGGCCAGGAGTGCGGGCCGTGGATGACCCGACCCCGGTGCCCGCGACCTGCGTGGGCCAGACCGCCCGTCTGGTCCTGGGCCTGGCAAGCGACGGTTGCGACCTGCGCAGCGGCAAGATCGTCGGGACCCCGGTGGTCGGCAAGCTGGCCGGCGACGCCCACGCCCGCACTGGCTCTGGAATCCGGGCGTGGGTGACGCGCACCTGGGGCCAGCCCTGGGACCCAGCCCTCGACCCCGATCAGCCCTGAGTACGCACCCGCGTCTCGGATACCTGGTCAACAATTCCCAGGATCACGGCGTGCAGGGGATCTTCATCGTTGCCCAGGATCTGCCTGGCGGTGTTGCCCTCACGCGCGGCCAGCACCAGGTCACCGGGGCCGGCCTGGACGCTGTCGATCGCCAGGAACTCGTTGCCCAAGGGCGTGTGGCCGTCCGTGTCGACCGGCTGCACGACCATCACGCTGCGGGCACGGTAGCAGGGGTGCTGCACCGTGCTGACGCTGTTGCCCAGGACCCGACAGAGGATCACGATGCGTCTCCTGCTTCGGTCCCCGCGCCGGGTGGCCAGGGAGCGTCGAGCAGGGCGGCGTCACGCCAGGCATGGTCGACGATCTGCACGATGGTGCAGTCGACGGGCGCGAAGGGATCCGGCAGGGCCAGCGCTGCTTCGCGTCCGGTGATCCAGGCGACCAGGTCGCCCGGGCCGGCCTGGAGCGCGTCGGCGGCGATCATCGGATCCCCCTGGGCCGTACCATCGGCGTCCTGGGGCTGGATCAGCAGCAGGCGCACGCCGGCCAGCGTGGGGTACTTGATGGTCGCAACCACGCGACCGGTGACGCGGGCCAGCTCCATCAGCGTCTCCAGTTCGGTGTATTTCCGGGTGCGAAGGGAGCCGGCCGCAACAGCCAGCCCAGCATGTCTTTGTGGGGTCGGGGGATGCACTCCACCCGGTGCAGGCTGCCGCGATCCACCAGGATCTGACGGCCCACATCCAGCGCGGCTTCGACGTCGTGCTGGGGGCCGTGAACCACGTAGTAGGCCCGTCCCGCGAGACCACCGGCCACTCGCAGCCCGGCCAGCCGAACCTGGGCGTCCTTGAGGGAGCGGTCGCAGGCTTCCAGGGTGCCCGCCACGTGGGTTCCCTCGATGACCCCCAGCGTGTCCAGATCGCCGTCGTGATCCTCGAGCCCTTCGAGGGCCGCGAGCAGTGCGGGGTGGGCGAATGGCAGCAGCATCTGGTCCACCGTGCCCTCAGCACAACGTTCCAGACCCGCCCGGAAGCTCTCGTCTACTTCGGCCACGCCGCCAGCGAACAGGATCAGAAAGCGCCCCGGCTCGACCAGGTTCGCTTCGAGGATGGTGA
This sequence comes from Oligoflexia bacterium, assembly GCA_013152105.1. Lineage (GTDB taxonomy): Bacteria > Myxococcota_A > UBA796 > UBA796 > UBA2385 > UBA2385. The sequence goes on from JAADHA010000077.1 coordinate 4,845, forward strand.
CCACAGCGCGCTTGGTCAGCGCGTCGAGGGCCAACAGCCCTGTCGCTACACTGTCGACCTCGATCATGGCCAGGGCGTCTGCCATGGTGCCCCCTAGACGATGCGGAAGTAGCCGGCCAGGGTGCAACGGCGCTCGCGGGTAAACGTGCGAGCCGTCGTCAAGCCGTCCCCCGTGGGAGACGCGATGGTGAAGCTGGTGTAGCCCTCACCGCCAAAACCCAGGCCCGCCGTGTTCGACGCGTTCTTCACGAAGATCGAGCAGTTGATGACCCTGGCCATGCGGTGCAGGGAGTCCAGGTTCTTGCTCCACATGCTGGCCGTGTGACCAAAGCCGTGTTCGGCCTGCATCGCCATATCGATGGCCTGGTGTACGTCGGCGGCCCGCACGATGCCCAGGATGGAGGTCAGCAGTTCGACCTGGACGAAGGGGTGCATGGCGTCGACTTCGGCGATGATCAAGGGCGGGTCACCCTTGAAGGGTACGTCGATCTCGCGCAGCATCCGCGCCGCGCTCTTGCCCACCCAGTCCCGGTTGATGTGTTCCCGGTCGGGTGTGAGGACCAGCTTCTCCAGGCGGGTGATCTGGTGGTTGCGCAGGCGCACACAGCCCACGGACTCCAGCCCGGCCATCAGCTTGTCGGCGACCTTGTCGACGACGAAGACTTCCTTTTCGTCGATGCAGATGATGTTGTTGTCGAAGCCCGCGCCGCCCGCGATGCCCCGCGCCGCGGCCGCGATGTCCGCGGTCTCATCGACGACCACCGGAGGGTTGCCCGGCCCCGCCGCCACGCACTTCTTGCCGGAGTGCATCGCCGCTTTCACGACCGCTCCCCCGCCCGTCACCACCACCAGCCGCACGCCCTTGTGGGTCATCACTTCATTGGCCGAGGCGATGGTGGGCGCCGCGATGCAGGTCATCAGGTGCTCGGGTCCCCCGACCTCGACGCTGGCCCGGTTGATCAGGTCGATGCAGTAGGCGCTGGTTTGCTTGGCCGAGGGGTGGACATTGAAGACCACGCCGTTGCCGCCCGACACCATCCCGATGCCGTTGTTGATGATCGTCTCGGTCGGGTTGGTGCAGGGCGTGATCGCCCCGATGACGCCGAAGGGGGCGCGCTCGATCAGGGTCAGCCCGTCGTCCCCGGTGAACGCCGTGGATGTCAGGATCTCGGGTCCCGGCGTCTTGTGGATCACCAGCAGGTTCTTCTTGATCTTGTGTTCGACCCGGCCCAGGTCGGTCTCTTCGACCGCCATCCGAGACAGGGTCAGCACGTCTTCGGCGCAGCGACGGCGCACGTTGGCGATGATCTCGCGCCGCTTTTCCAGCGGCAGGGCGACCAGGGTCTGGTGGGCCAACTTGGCCGCGGCTACCGCTTGATCGACCGTCTGGAAGACGCCGCGTGGTTGGGCCGGCATGGTGCCGGTGTGGTCCGGGAGCTGCCCGGCCTGGAGGCGCTCCACGACCTTTTGCACGACCGCAGCGAGCTGGGCCTTGTCCAAGGTGCCGCCGCCCAGGGGACCATTGGGTAGAGAGCCGCTCATGCGTCCTCACTGGCTGGTTCCGGCCACCTGTCGCTGGACTTTTCGTAGACGACCTTGTCGTCGATGTCGATGTGGTCGACGATGGCCATGACGCTGGCGTCCACGGGGCGCCCATCGGTCATGGTGGTCTGTCGCGCCGAGCTGCCCGAGGCGTACAGGACGACCTCGCCCAGACCAGCGCCCACGGTGTCCGCCGCCACCACAAAGCTGTCCTTCTCGGACAGCTCCAGGGAGAGGTCGCGCACCACGTAGAGCTTGAGGGCTTTGATCTTCTCGTCCTTGCAGGTAGAGACGACCGTGCCTACGACGCGCCCGAGCTTCATGCCGGGTACCCCGTCTACTTCTTGTCTGGGGTGCGCCCCAGCGGCAGGACTTCGTCGATGTTGTCGTGCGGCCGCGGGATCACGTGGACGCTCACCAACTCACCCACGCGCTGGGCCTGGCGAGCGCCCGCTTCGGTCGCCGCCTTTACCGCCGCGACGTCGCCGCGCACGATGGCGGTGACATAGCCGCCGCCGATCTTTTCGAAGCCGACAAGCTCGACGCGAGCAGCCTTGACCATCGCGTCGGAGGCCTCGACCATCGCCGTAAAGCCTCGTGTCTCGATCATTCCGAGGGCATCTGCCATCGTGTGCTCCATGTTGCCAGAGGGGCCGCGCTTGCGGGTTCTGGCTGGGTCAGTAGCGTTTCAGGAAGGGGGAGAGGGGCTGTGTTGGTGCGTGAGGGGCCAAGCTAATTCGACAGGGCGTCGATGGCGGCGATGGCCGCGTCGCGAGCGCTGTCGATCTCGCTCTCGGAGCCGGCCATCCACAGGCGGCCGAAGGCGCCGAAGGGGCGCAGGTTGACCAAGCTGACGTTGGCGGCCTTTTCGGCTTCGTTCGCGGCGATCACCGCCCAGGCGGCTGGTTCCGTCTCGAGGATGAACAGGCTCTGGCCGGGGATCAGCATCATGCCCTGGCGATTGCGGTTGATGATCTGGGCTTGGTAGGGCTCGACCGCGCGGATGATCTGCGAGCTGACGACGCGAGGCTTCACCACATCATCCCGGCTGGCGCCGAGGTGGCTCAGGATCGCGTCTCCGGCCGAGAGCACTTCGCCCTTGTCGTCGTGGTGGATTTCAAGCAGGCCGAAGGCGCGCTCTACCACCTGCACGGCGGGTGCGCAGCGGGTCGCCTTGAGCGCCACGTCCGTGACCCGGTTGATGATCATGCCAGGAGCGGTCTCCACCCACAGGCTGGCCTGGCCGGCGAGCGGAAGGAAGCCCCGACAGGTCGTCCCGGTGAAGGCAGCGAGCTGAGGCTGGAGCGAGTCGAGGAAGACGTAGCCGCGGAGGGTCACCGACACTGCTGCAATCCAGGTGAAGTGCGGGAACGCTTGCTACCGCGTGGGAGGCCCTGACGTCAAGGGCGCGCGCGCTCAAAACAGAAGTCACAGCACTCTGCACCCTGCGCGAGGGTGCCCTGGCGCGTGTAGCGTATGCCCAGAGCCTTGAAATAGTTTGGAAAGACCAAGTCATCCGAGTAGCAATTGGGCAGGCAGGCCTGGGGCATGGCCAGGGCGCGGGCCAGGTCCAGCCAGACGCAGCGGGTCACCTTGAACTGGAAGGCACCCTGGCTGTCCTGGGCGTCGTCCTCGACAAAGACCAGCTCGTTGCACCCGGCGCGATGGGCGGCCTGAGGTGCCACTCGGTAGTATTCGCGAAACACGTCCAGCGCGTCGGGGAAGCGGCGCACCACATCGGGGTCGGGCAGGCAGAGCAGCATGGGCTCAAGCGCGGTCTCGTCCATCACCGCGTTCATGATGGCGAGCGCCCGATCGACATCGAGAACCCGGGCCAAGGCGGAGAAGACGCAGATGTACTCGATCTGTTGGGCCAGGAAGGTCTCGTTGCGCATGCCGCGGGCGCGGATCTCCGACAGGTCGGTTCGGGCCGCCCTGCGCCTGGCGACCAGGAAAGCGATGCCGAAGCGCAGCGTCTCCCAGGGCCCCAGCCGAGCCATGAGCACCGCCTTGGCCTGGCGCCTCATCGTATTCTTGACCGCAGGCGGCCAGGCGCTCTCGCTGTCGCTGAAGGCCACACCGTAGTTGCGAAGATCTTCGACTTTCATGGTGGGATCGGAGCCCCCTGCACATTGTGGGCGGACGCTCTACTTCTTCTGCCTGGCCTTCCCGAACTTCGCGAGTGGGTTCGCGAGTGGGGCGGTGTCGAAGTAGACCTCGTTGCGGACGATTCTCCCGGCCTGTATCACCACGATGTCGAGCCCGTCGATCTCTACGATGCCCGTTGGAAACGGGAAAGTCGCCCGCCACTTCAGGGTAAATCCGTCCGTGGTGGGAAAGACTTCTTGACGTACCCACGTCCAGGTGGGATTTCGCTTGAGCAGCCTTTGGAGATAGGCGAGCAAGGCCGCCCGGCCGTGCAGTCCGCCAGGATGGACCGGATCTCGAAAGTACACGTCGTCGTCATAGAACTCAATGAGATCGTCGGGGCGGTTTCCGGTCCAGGTCGGCAACCAGCGATCACAGAACGCGATGGCTTGTTTTCGTTGCACGGCAACAACCTCTCGCGCGCACGACGGCGCGGACGGACGTGGAAGAGGAGCGACCTTGGAGCGTTAACCGACAAGCGTGTACTTCATGGCCCGTCGAAACTCCAGCCTGCCGAAGTAGCCGTTGACATCGTCCGGCGCGTCAACTATCCCCGCTCTGCTGTACCCATTCCCTCGCCCCCTCCCGGCAGCACGAGTCCCCATGTCCACTTCCCCACTGCGCCTCCTATCACTGTGCCTCGTGGCCTCCCTCGCGCTCAGTGCTTGCCCCGACCCGACCCAGCAAAGCGAGGGCCCTGGCGGCGCGCCACCAGCGGGC
>JAADHA010000010.1 GCA_013152105.1 Oligoflexia bacterium
GGTAGCGCAGCAGGGTGAATTCCTGGGCGGTGAGCTTGAGCTCATCGCCTGCCCGCCAAGCGCGGTGGGCCTCGATGTCGACGATGAGGTCGCCGATCTCGATACGGCCCGTGGTGCCGGTGCGCCGCACCACCGCGGCGATCCGGGCCAGCAGTTCGTCAAAGGCAAAGGGCTTGACCAGGTAGTCATCGGCGCCGCCGTAGAGACCCTCGACGCGCTCATCGACTCGGTCGCGGGCGGTGACGCAGATCGCCGGCGTGTGATCGCCGTCCCGCCGCAGGTCTCGCACGACGCTCAGCCCGTCCCCATCGGGCAGCATGCGGTCGACCAGCAACAGGTCGTAGCTGTTGTCGCACAGGGCCTGGGTGGCGGATTCGCGGTCGCCCGCCACGTCCACCACGTGGCCCTCTTCACGCAGCCCGCGCTGGATGAAGCGCGAGATGGCGCGTTCGTCCTCGATGAGCAGGATGCGCACGGTGGAACTCCTCAGTCGTCGTCGTCGTCATCATCCGCGTAGCCGGCGCCCGCCCCGCCCACAACCGCCGTGCTTGCAGACGCGCCATCGCGGATCTCGGTGTGGCGGATCAGGCCCCCGGCCAAGCCGGTCCATGCGGTCACAGCCGACGTCGCGATCGCCAGCACCAGCACGGCGCCGCCGGCCGCCAGATGGACCTGCCGACGCTTCAGGGACCAGCCAAAGACGACCAGGCCGGCCAAGCCGGTGACGACAGAGAGCGGCACCGCCACGTCGGCCCGTTCCTCGTGCTCATGGATCAGCGCCTTGGTGACGCCGGGCAACTGTTCCACCCGCTCTTTGGCTCCATCCCCGGTCTGGTCGGCCACGATGGCACCCGCTCCGCCGATGAAGAGCAGCAGCGCCGCCGCGGCAAACACCCATGGGTCCTGGCGCTTCCACAGGGCCAGGACCAAAAGCGGCACAGCGAAGAAGCTGCCGAGGATGGGCAGGTGATTGACCAGCAGGTGCAGATGGGTCGCGTCCATTGGGGCTCCTGGGGGAGGGTCCACTATGAAAGAGGGGTCTTGGGGCAAGACCTCGTGAAGCGTTGGATTGTGGTGAGAACACGGGTGCCGAATCCGAAAAGCTCTCGCATCCTACAAGGAGCCGGCCCGCTTGTACTCCAGGTAGCGACTCACCAGCGCCTGCGGAAGCTGAGCGGGCACGACGTCCAAGGTGTGCAGCCCGTGCCCTCGAACCAAGGTGTGGGCGACCCGGCGGGCCTCCAGGTAGCGCCAGCTCGCCGCGACGGTGCGAGCCTGCTTTGGGGTCTGCGCGGGAGTGGCGATGCAGCGGTCGATGGCGGCCTCGCGCAGGCTGGCGACCAGAACCAGGTGACGCCGGCGAAGGCTGGCGAAGGCATCCGAGAGTTCGCTGGCGTCGTCGTCGCGCAGGTTCGTGAGGAGCACGACCAGACTGCGGCGACGCTGACGCGTGGCCAGGCGCCGAGCGGCCTCGGCGTAGTCGCTGGGCTGCAAGGTGGGCTGCAGATCGTAGACCCGCTGGAGCAGCGTGCTCATCGTCGAGGCCCCCTTGCGGGGCGGCAGCCAGCGGTCCGGTCCGCTGAAGGTCTGGACGCCGACCGCGTCACCCTGAGCGAGCGCGACATAGGCCAACAGCAGGGCCGCATCCAGGGCTTGGTCGAAGTGACTCAGGTCGCCGTCCAAGGCCCGCATCCGGCGGCCCTGGTCGATGAGCAGGATCACTTGCTGGTCTGTCTCCTCGCGGTACTCTCGGCTGATCAGCCGGTCGTGACGCGAGCAGGCCTTCCAGTCGATCTGACGCAAGCTGTCGCCGTCCCGGTAGTCGCGGAGCTGGTGGAATTCCATTCCGCTGCCGCGCCGACGACGCAGGTGGACCCCCAGGGCGGCGCGGCGGCGATCAACCGCCAGCAGGGCGAAGCGAGCGACCGCCTTGAAGTTCGGCAAGACCCGGACAGAATCCGCCACCGGCAGGCGCACACACCTCTCGACCAGACCCAGCGGACCGGAACTGTTCAGGTGAACAGCAGGCAGCGTGAAGTTCCCACGGGACTTTGGGGTCAGCGTCGCGCTCAGATCGACCCAGCCACCGGGTGCGACCGTGACCCGCTGAGGCCAGCCGACAAGCTCCAGGCCCAGGGGGGCCTGATCCTCGACCTGGATCTCAAGGGCAGCAAGCCCTGGATTCTCCAGGTGAAGCCCGACATCGTGCGACTCACCCAGGGCGAAGGCACCGGGCAGGGTCCGCCGGACCGTGGGCATCCGGCGGCGCCGCAGGATCAGGCCGTCGACGAGCATGGCCACGGCGATCGCCAGCAGCGCGCCCAGCCAGGCAGACCGGGCCACAGGCCACAGACAGGCGAGCCCACCCAGCACCAGCCAGGCGACCATCAGCCCCAGAAGTCGGCGGGTCGGGCGAATCATCAGCTCCGGGGCGCTTCGACGGCTTGGAGCATGCTGGTAAGGGCGTCGTCGGCCGACAGGCCCTCGACCTCGAGTTCAGGCGCGATGGCCACCCGGTGGCGAAGGGCGGGCAAGACCAACCCCTTGATGTCGTCGGGGGTCACAAAGTCCCGGCCATCCATCAGGGCCAAGGCACGGCTGGCCCGGACCAGGGCGATGGCGCCACGGGTGCCCGCGCCGATCGCGATGCCGGGCCTGCGCCGGGTCGCCCGCACAACGCGGGTCGCGTAGTCGATCACCCGGCCGTCGACCGTGATCCGGGTGGCAGCCTGTTGCAGCGCGAGGGCCCCCTCCAACGTGACGACCTGGTTTACGCGGCGGACATCCAAGGCGTGGCCGACCCGCCCCAAGGTCACGTCCTGGACGATGGCCGCCTCGACCTCGGCGTCGGGGTAGTCCAGCCGGATCTTGAGCAGGAAGCGGTCGAGTTGGGCTTCGGGCAAGGGATAGGTGCCCTCCTGCTCAATCGGGTTCTGGGTCGCCAGACACAGAAAGGGCGGCGCCAGGGGGTGGGCTTGGCCCTCGATCGTCACCTGCTGCTCTTGCATCACCTCCAGCAGGGCGGCCTGGGTCTTGGCGGGCGCCCGGTTGATCTCGTCGGCCAGCAGAAGGTTGGTGAAGACCGGCCCCTTGCGGATCCGAAAGGTGCGGGTCTGCGGGTCCAACATGGCGTGCCCGGTGACATCGCTGGGCATCAGGTCGGGTGTGAACTGGATCCGCGAGAAGCGCCCCCCCAGCGCCCGCGCCAAGGCGAGCACCATCAAGGTCTTGCCCATCCCGGGTACGCCCTCCAGCAGCGCGTGCCCACCGGACAGGAAGGTGGCCAGCAGGTGCGTGATGGCGTCATCCTGGCCGAGCACGACAAGGCCGATCTGCTGGCGGATGGCGCTGACCTGGGCGGCGGCCTGGTCAAGGGCGAGAGGCGGACTGGCGAGGGGCTGGCTGGTGGTCACGACTGCTTCCAGAGCCGCTGCATGCGGCGCACGAGGTTGAGGAATTCAGTAGGAGAGCTGGGAGCGGGACCGCTGAGGCAGGCGGCGTCCTGTGTGTCCTGGTCGAGCGAGGCTGCGTCCAGCGAGGCTGCGTCCAGCGAGGCCAAGCCAAGGCTGCGTCGTCGCCGGATCGCAGCGCGCCCGCCTTCGATGAGCTGATCACGCAGCCCGCGCCGCCACAGCCAGGTGCCGCTGGCCTCGATATGTTCCATCAGGTCGCGTCGGGCCGGCGCAGGCGCGGGGTGTACCGGGGCAGCCCGGACGGCTCCTCGCCAGGCGAACACCAGGGTCAGAACCAGCGCCGAGATCAGCAAGGGGCTGGCGGCGCGCCAGAGCACGGCCAGCAAGCTGAGGCTCTCGCCCGCCAGGACCATCACCACCTGATCAGGAGGCTGGCCCTCGCGCTGCAACAGGTCCCAGGCCAACAGGGCGTGGTCCGCCTGCCCCAGCGTGTTGTTGTCGAAGACGCGGGCCGAGGTGATCACCGTGACGAGCCCGTCGCCGTAGTCGAAGCGCATGGCCCAGGCCTGCTGGTCGCTGGCCAGCCAGGCGGCGCCGGGCTGGACCTGGGACCGCAGGGCGCGAACCGGCGGGGCGAACAGCTCGCGGATCCGCCCCTGGGGGCCGGTCAGGAACGCCTCTGTCGCCGCGGAGCGAACGGCGACCATCCCGAGATGATTCTCGATCACGTCCATCTCCGCAGGATCGGCCGAGGCACCCGTGTCCGGTGCGGACCCGTCAACATCCGACCACAGGGTGTCGGCCGTGATGACCAGGTGACCCCCACCGATCACCCAGTCACTGGCTCGTTGCCAGCAGTCTCGCCGAACCTCTCGCTGATCTGAGAGCAGCAGGATGACGCTGTCCCGTGAGGGGAGCGCGCCCAGGCCATAGCGGCTGACCGTGGGGACCCCGAGCTTGTCGAGGGTCTGTGCCAGGGCGAACCAGTCGTTGGTGCGGGCCTGGCCGTAGGGACTGAGCTGATCCGTCTGCTCGACTCGCTCGAAGAGGCGCGGGAAGGCGGCGATCCCGATCGCCAGGATCGACAGGCCGATCGCGACCAGGATCAGGGCGCGGCGGATCGTGCGCGGGGCAGGTCTGGCGCTCATTTCGGCTCCAGTTCCAGTCCCGCTCCCAGGTCGGCCCAGCCGTCCACCAGGGCGCGCAGCTCGGCGTCCGTCAGAGAGCGATGAGCGTAGGCCAGGCGCTGACGAGCCAGGGTCAGAGACCGGAAGTAGGCCGCGGGCCGACCGGGCAGGACCCGACCCACCACCCGCAGACAGTCGCCCTCGGTCGAGCCGTCATCGAGGTCCAACCGCCGCTGGCGGACCAGGTAGGCGACCGCCGCCCGGTACAGCAGGGCGAGAGCATGATCGTGCTGGCCCTCTTGCCACAAGGTCCAAGCCGCCTGGGCCGGATCTTGGGGCAGGGCCTGTCCGTCCAGGCCCAACAGGCCGGCGCGAGCGAGCGTCGTCCGCGAGTCTGTGGAGGGCGGCGGCGGCGGCGCGGGGGAGCGGCGCAGGACGCTCAGCACCAGCCCAACCAGAGCGATCCCGACGACGGCGCCCAGCACCACTTCCATGGCACCGGCCGTCGAGCGACTGACCTGGGTCGACTGTGGGCGCGTCTCTACATCGGGCTTGTCCTGGCCATCCGGCTCGGGCTCCCAGCCACGCAGGCGCCAATGTTCGCTGGTCTTCGTGCCCCCGAACTGGGGTCCAGCCAGAACCTGGGCCGCTGCGTCACGCACGGCGGCGTCATCCACCGGCGTCCCCGCATGGGCCGGGCTGGCGCCCAAGGGCAGCAGCAGGGCCAGGACCACCGCCGCACCGCCGAGCAGCCGGGCCAGACGCTGGGCCATGCCGCGAAAGCTCAGCTCGACATCCCAGCCCTCCAGCACCGTGCGCCGCTGGATGTAGAGCCCGAAGGCGGCCGCGGTGCGCACCGGCACCACCAGGGCGGTCACGGTGATGGCGCACAGGCCCAGCAGCAGACTGGCCCACCAGGTGCCCGCCTGAAGCTCATCGAACCAGACCCCCAGGGACCAGCCGGGCCCCGCAGGCAGCATCCAAGAAGCCAGGACCAGCAGGCCCGACCACAGCCCCACCTCGCACAGACCAGCCGCGACCGCCAGCCCCAGGCAAGCCCCGCGCACCTGCTGACTGAGGACCTTGCGACGCTCACGGGCCCGCCAGCCCCTCAGCCCCTCGAGCTGGCTGACCGGCAGGACCAAGGCGCGGGTGGGCGCGAGGCGGCGCAGGCTGAGGTCCGCGGCCAGGCCGGACCGGCCCACGCCGAACAGAGCCTTGGTGGCGTCGAGGACGCCGGGCTGGACACCGAAGAGGCAGCGCGACAGCACGATTAGCGCGACCCGCTCGGCTACGGGCTGAAGGGCCCACAGCGTGGCCAGCGCCAGGAAGGGTCGGTCCAACAGGCACAGGACGATGCCCACCTGGATCGGAAGCACGATGGCCAACCAGACCTTCCACATTGGTCGCCACCATCGGCGAGCCATGGCCACGCCCAGGTCCATCGCCTCCCAGGGGTGACGGGGGCGGAGCTGTGCTTGGAGATCAGCGATCTGCACGGCGCCCCCCAAGGAGAAGCCAGCCGTAGACCAACACCCACAGGCCCGCGCCAACCGTGTATTTCAAGGCAGCCGGGACCACCTGTGAAGACGACCAGAAGGCTTCGAGCACAGCCGCCACCAACAGCATCAGGGTCGCGCCCTCGATGATCGGCAGGGCCCGCCTGGCTGCTCGGCCGAGCGCCTCGGTACGGGTCCACTGTCCGGGGTTCAACCAGGCCAGGCCCAGCCGCGCGCCCGCCGCTCCGGACAACACGATGGCCGTCAGCTCGAAGCTGCTGTGGCCAACCGTGAAGGCGGTCAGCGGGCCACCGTAGCCGATGTTCAGCAGGTGACCGTAGACAGCCCCGATGGTGACGCCATTGGACGCCAGAAACCACACCGGCCCAAGCCCCAGCAGTGCGCCCGAGGCAAATGTACGAAATCCGATCCCGATGTTGTTCCAGATGTAATACCCAAACATCAACAGGTCACTGTCCACCGCTCGCTCGCGCAGGTAGTGGGTACCCGCAGGATCGTACATGGTCTCCATATCCGACACCGTCTGCATATCCAGAACCGAATACACAACGTGCGGGTCGTGGTGGACCGCGATCAGGGTGACGAACAGGGGACCGTAGAAGAGCAGGTGAGCGAGGCCGACCAACACCCACTCTGCGCGCACCGCGGCGGGGACCCGATCCTTGACCAGGGCCACCAGACGCGTCCCCAGGTCGACGGGCTGCTGGTAGAGCTGCTGGTGGCTGCGGATAGCCAGATCATGCAGGCGCGCCACCAGGTCAGCGCTGTAGCCACGGGTACGAGCCAGGGCCAGGTGCTGGCTGACCCTGCGGCAGGCGCCCGGCAGGTCCGCCCAGGTCTTGGCGTCCACCCCGTCCAGGCGACGACCCAGGTCTGTCCACTCGGCCTGGTGGCGTTGTACGAAGTGGTCCTGGTGCATGTCAGCGTTCTCCCTGGAGCCAGCGCGCCATGCCACACAGCTTTCGAACAGCCAAGGTCGAATTGGAACCCGAGGGGTCGCCCAGCAGGTCGCCCAGCAGTCCGGCCAGTTCCTGCTGTCGGCCATCGGTCCAGGTAGAGCTGCGGGCGGCGAAAGCGATAATGGCACGCTGCTCTTCAGCCAACAGCGGAATCTGTGGGGCCAGCGGCGGAGCTTGCGGCAGGGCAGCCGAGGGGCGAGCGTGGCCACGATGAATCACCAGGGTTCCAGCCGCCATGTCGCCCAAGCGCCGAAAGCTGGGATCGAAGAACATGCACAACAATCCCACCAGGTAGCCCGAGGGGAGCAGGTCTGCGAAGCGCAGCAGGTTGCGCAAGAGCGAGGCCGACAGCGTCACCGGTGTCCCGTCCGCCATCACCACAGTCAGCCCCAGGGCCGACTTGCCGGGGGTCGCGCCGTGGAAGGCCAGCTCGAAGACCACCGGGTAGAACCACTCCAAAAAGAAGATGAACAGAAGAAACAGGCCCGTTCCCGTGTCTCCCAGCACCGACAGGATCGCCCCCGCGACCGAGTAGGCCACCATCCTCAGCAGCAGGTCCACGCTCCAGGCCAGGGCCCGCGGCAGCGGTCCAGCGACCGGCAGCTCCAGTTCCACCCCTTCCGGGGTCTCGATGCGGCGGACGGTGTCCAAGCGCTGGTAGGGATCGAAGCCCACGGGGTCCTGGTTGGAGGCGGGGGGAGCGCGAGTCTATCGCAGGCGCGGTGGTGGCTTGCCGGTGCCCAGGCATCGTCAGAACAGCGCGAGCTGCCGATGCTTCCCAGTGCGTGTTCGAGCGCGTGGTCGGGCGCGCCCTGGACCGCCCTGGTGGTGATCGACGATGTAGGCACCTCGGGCCAGCGTCCCGGCTTGGACCCGGTCGAGGTCCCACACCGCGGCACCCTTGACCTGGTCGCGCTCGCTGAAGCTGGACCGCGCAGTGCTGCCGGGCATCACGACCTGGGCCGCCCCCAAGGGCAGCGCTTGTCGAGGGTGGATGTGGCCGCAAAGCACGTGTTGGATTCCCGGGGGCAGGTGCTGTGGGCCCAGCGTGTCACGCCGTCGCCCGGCGCGGAAGGTGAAGCCCGGAACCTGGCAGCCATCCACAGCCTGGTGGCACAGCAGCAGGTCGGCGCCGGCGCCCACCGCCTGGGCGGCGGCGAAGGCCCACCCGCGCGCATCCGACAGGAAGGGAACCACGGCCAGGGCAAGGCCGGCGACCATCAGGCGTTCTGCCTGGTTCACCACATGCAGCCCCGGAACGTCCAGGGGCACCGTCGTGCGGAGACCGCGACGGTCGTGGTTGCCCGGCATGACCACCACGGGGCAGCGAGCGGCCAATCTGGTCAACAGGTCAGCGGCGGCCTCGATCGCCGGTCTCGGCGGGCGCGAGCGGTCAAAGAGATCGCCGGTGTGGACGATCAAATCCACCGGACCAGCCAGCTCGACCGCCATCTTCAGCGCATCGAGGTGGTCGTCCGCCCGCGACCAGCCCCGCGGGGCTCCGAGCACGGTCTGGCGGATGCCCAGGTGTGTGTCGCTGACGTGGAGGATGCGCATGGGGATGGGATACCCCGTCGCCGCGTCCTCAACCTCTTCCAGGCTGTCCGCTACCACGCAAGCTGGGTTCGGGTCCCCGACAGTTGCAGCGGACCGCAGGACGAGGAGACCAGACCGTCAGCTCTACGAGCCCGTGTCTGACAGAGCGGGTCAGCGATTGGGAGCGCGGGCATCTTGCCCGCGACGCTCAGCGTGGGCGAAGGCAGGTTCTGACCCCACAGGGAGTCCAGCCCCCGGGTCTCAACTGGCCCCGGGGCCCGTCCTACTGACAGAATACCGCAACATCCCCAGCCACCGAGTCCCCCACGGCGACGATGCCCAGGTGCTCCGCGTGGTGCTCACAACATGGTGCGGCCCCCGCGGGATCATCCACAACTCAAACTGGAGCGCCCGCGGTGCGCACCAGCCAACACAAATGGACTGGATTTCAACAAACATGCCTATCCGGTTGTCTCAGGTCAACTTTGTAGCTTCGTCGACCGCGTCGGCATCGTTCCCAACCGTACATGGATGCACCCAGCCGTCATAGTCTCCGACCGCGTA